>JBAIXS010000295.1:0-15981 GCA_037916395.1 Candidatus Sulfobium mesophilum | reverse complement strand
CCGTCCCCTGTTCTACACTTAAGAACCTGATGAGACTGTCCCATACCGGTTCAGAAGAGATATCCATGACGGATTATAGCAAAAGAGCGCTGCATCCTAAATAAAAAAGGTGTTACCGCCCTCTTTCTTGCTTTTTATCGTTCTGCTTTCCCAAAATATCTAAAAAAATGGCGGGATGCCGAATAAACGCAACGACGACTCCTTATAAAATTAATCCACGCCTGCTGTCTCAACAACCGCTCATACAGAATATTTTCGGTAACGTCCTATATCGAATCAAGCCTATATTTCAATATCGTGTCGATTCGTTGGGTTTATGAGGTGTTCAGCCATATTCTCTATTTTTACCAGGGATGTCTCTGTATCAAAAATAGAAAAGTATTCCCACCCCCAATTTCACTGCACTAATAGCGTCCTCCTCTTTCGTGGTGCTCCTCTCTGCCTTTTCCTTCATGATGCCGTCCTTCATGATTTTGTCCTTCATGCCGCCCCCGATCGTGTGCCCCCTCTCTCCACCGCTCATTGTGCTCCCAGTATTTATCCCTCTCCCATCTTTTCCAGTTCCTGTGAAAATCCTGGTAGGCTATCGGCGGATGGCCGCCGTAGACATGACGGTAGTCGTGCGGCACATCTATCAATACGCGGGGCACTCTTGTTGGGGCTATGTAGACCCAGGGACCGTTATAACCTTTCGCCCTATACCACTGGTCTCCATAAGGACGGTACCAGTATCCGCGGTAAAAAAGAATATCCACAGAAGCATCAGGCGCAAAGTATGCGTATGTCCCGGGTATCACAACCATAGAGGGCGGTGCGGAAAATGTAAAAGCAGGCAAGTTAATCCCTACACTCACGTTCACGCCCGCATAGCCTTGAGATGAATTAACTGTAACCATAAGAAGCAATAGGCTTACACACAATAAAACCAACCTCTGTTTTTTCATAATTTATCTCCTCCTCTTTTCTGTAGAATAAGCAACCATTTTGAATTAAATGTGAAGCGTATAATCTTACGATATGAGACATGACTGAATCTCAGATTTCTGCCTATTAACCGCTATATTAAAAAAAATTAATTCGACGCAAAAAAATAATTTAACTTTTCAGCGCTAATCAGTATAATATTTCAGATGAAAAATCCATACGGCAAGCCACCGAAGGGGTTAGTGACCTTTAAAAGGAGGTTCCCATGGCTCTTTTTTACGTAGCAGTTGGATTTTTTCTAGGCGGTGTATCAGCCCTTGTGGTCATGGCGATGTTTTTTGTGGCCAAAAGGGCCGGCGACAACGCAGAAGAAATGTGTTCTGATTTGACTTCTGCGGTATCGCAGCAGAAAATTACTTAACGTTTTTGTAACCCTCAAAAAAGCAGGCTTTTATCGGAAGAGCCGAACTGCAAGGCGATGATAGGTATTTACCAAAGCCCTGCGAAGGATCAGTTTTTTTCAGATATCTGGAGCACCTTCAACCCCAAACTTTATGCGTTTGACTTTTCTTTCTTTCCGTAGAGTCGCCCGGGAAACGGCTTTACACATAAAGGCTTTCAATGCAACACTCCGCACCGCCCTTAACCGTTAATTAATGCACTCACCGCAGAGAAACGCAAAGACCGCGAAGATAAATCCGCTAAGTATTCTCTTTTTTGGCAGCGACATAATCATGAAAAAGGCCATGCCTTTTCATGATGTCATAAAGCGTCGGACGACTGACATCCAGCTCTTCAGCTGCCTTGACTATGTTGCCTTTATGCCTGTCTATCGCGGAAATTATAAGGTCTCTTTCAACCCTGTCCCTCGCCTCTTTCAGCGTAACTGCTCCGCCCATAGGAAGGCCGGGGGATTCAGGCTCTAAAGTAAACGCAAGGTCGTGAGGCTCGATCATAGATGTCTCGGCCATGAGAACCGCTCTCTGTACCCTATTTTCAAGCTCTCTGACGTTGCCCGGCCATTGATAAGATTCCAGCATGTCAACAGAGGAAGGACTGAACCCTCTTATCCTCTTTTTGAACTCTTCGCTGTATCTTCTAAGGAAGAGATTAGAAAGGAGCAATATATCCCCTTTCCGTTCCCTGAGCGCGGGAAGGTTGATTGTAACAACGCCTATCCGGTAGTAAAGGTCTTCTCTGAACTTGCCTTCCTTTATGGCCTTCGATATGTCGATATTGGTAGCTGAAATAACCCTGGTGTCTATTGCAATATCTTCTCTGCCCCCCACCCTCTGGAAAGTCCTCTCCTGCAGAAACCTCAATAGCTTTACCTGCAGATGCGTTGGAAGTTCTCCGATCTCATCGAGGAAAAGAGTCCCTTTGTGCGCATATTCGATCTTGCCCTGCACCTGAATGTGGGCGCCCGTAAAGGCGCCTTTCTCATGACCGAATAGTTCCGACTCAATAAGATTTTCAGGGATAGCGCCACAGTTTATAGGTGTAAAGACCCCGTCTTTTCTCAGGCTCATTGAATGGATAGCCCTGGCGACCAGTTCTTTGCCGGTCCCGCTTTCGCCGTTGATCAGCACAGAAACATCAGCAGAAGCAATTTTCCTGATTACCGAGAAGACATCCAGCATTTCGGGACATTGACCCACCATGCCTCCCATAGCAGCCCGGGTGGACTGCAATTTACTGTTCTCCTCTTCAATCTTATGAAGATAAAAGGCCCTTTTTAGTATGACCTTGAGTTCTTCGAGGGCAATCGGCTTTTGATAAAAATCGTAGGCGCCCTTCTGCACTGCCTTAAGGGCGTTTTCCCTCTCGTCGTTTCCCGTAATTACGATGACCTTTGTGGCCGGCTTCATTTTTAAAATATTATCAAGACACCGGAACCCTTCTTCCGTGCCGTTTTCGTCGGGAGGAAGACCAAGATCAAGCGTCACCACATTGGGTTGATGTTTGGCAAAAAAAGAAAGCGCCTCTTTCGGATTCGCGGCGAGAAACACACTATAATCCTTGCTCAGCCCCCATTTGAGCTGCTTCCTTATCTCTTCGCTGTCATCAACTATGAGGAGCTTTTCCATTTTTGTCCTATTGCCATTTAAAAAATAATTTAACCACAGAAAACAAAGAGAATACAAGGGGAATGACAAAGTTTAGATCAAAAACTGACACAACGCAATATGTTGCTCCTAAGCAGGCGGACCGCAGCGTTTATTCAGCAATTACCCGGCATCTTCCTCAAGTCTTCGTTCAGTGATCGTGGCCGTGGCCATCCCAGACAAGGACGCAGTCCTTTCCTTTGATCTTTGCCTCATACAGTGCCTTGTCAGCACATCTGATAAGCAGGTCCTTCTGTCCGTCGCAGTCCGGATACATCGATATCCCGGCGCTTATAGTTATTTGTCTTGCGGGGTACCTCTTCCAGGAAGGCTGTATCTGCTCCCTGATATTTTTTCTGATTCTCTCGGCAACCCACAGCGCCTCTGCCTTTGATGTCTGAGGCATCAGTATCAGGAACTCCTCGCCGCCGAACCTTACCAGGATATCATTGGCCCTTATTGCGGCCGACATGATCGAGGCTACTTCCTTGAGGATATAATCTCCGGCAAGATGGCCTTCGGTATCATTGAAGAGTTTGAAGTTATCGATATCCATCATTACCAGGGACATGTGCAGATCGTACCTCTTTGCCCGCTGGAACTCTTCATCAAGGCGGATATTGAAATATCTTCTGTTATAGAGGCCGGTGAGTGGGTCAGTTATGGATAGCTCCCTCATCTGTTCCGATTTCTCGTGGTAATCGCAGAGCCTGAGGAGAATGGATGCCTGTGAGGCAAAGCTGGTAAGGGTACTGATATCTTTTTCCGAAAAAGGCTCGCCGGAATATTTGTCGGAGAGGTTCAGGACCCCGATCGTCTCGTCGGCCACTTTCAGGGGCAGACTGACAGATGAAGGCGTCCTGTAATGGGGCTTGACAGCGGGGGCATATTCGAGAATTACCTCCTCGCGGTCAGTAAAGATTTTCTCCCCTTTTTCATAGACCCTCCCGGCTATGCCTTCACCAAGCCTTACTCTTACGTTCCCCATGAGCCACTTGTTCATGCCCTTTGAGGCGAAGACACGGAGCATTTGCTCTCCGTTTTCCGGCATCATGAGAGAGCATTTTTCGGCTCCCACCAAAAATGAGGCTTCACTGACTATGCCCTGATAGAGACGTTCCGGCTCCCTGAAGTGAGAGCAGAGATTTAATATCTTTTCTGAAACCTGCCCCAGTGTAATAGAATTTATTTCGCATTCCTCTTTCTGCTGTCTTATGCCGCACAAATAGGAGGCGAGCATGCAAAGTTCCTGCACCGCGTTAAAAATCTCCCTGTCCAGGAGGGAATTAAAAATGCCTAGAAACCCAAAAGAGCCTAACGCCGAAGAGAGCGGGAACAGATACATCGATACGACCTCTTCAGGAAAACCGTTGTACCAAAGCTCGTGCCCGTCAAGAACTGCGGATGGCCTTCCAGAAACGGAAGCCTGCGCAACAAACTTATTATCTTTTGAAAGCTCGGTCTGCTGAATAAAGGCCTTCATCCTGCCTATTACGATTTCAGGGATAAAAGACTCCCCGCGCCGCGAAAATACCGCGGCCGTATCCACGTTGAACAGAAATATAACAGCGTCGACAATTGTCTGATAAATGTCCTTTATCCGGGCATCAGAATCCATATTTGCCATGAGACTTATAATAGTTTTAGAGCATCTCCACTTTCTGTTCAGCTCCGCTTTCTCATAGCCCGATGAAACCAGGCTTTCTATAAGAGAATGAATGCTCTGCAGCCTGACCGCGACCTGTTCAAGGGGAACGACTGTTATTTCTTTCAGCCAGCCTTCCATGCCCTTTGCCCCAAGATCGAATTTAAGGGCGTTTTGTTGATAAAACATCTTAAAGTCCTCGACAGATGAATAAAACGCCCCTGCGATTGCCACTAACCTAAGGTCTTTGTAATTGATAGGCACAATGATAAGATGCTGCATCGTGTAGCACTGCACAATAAAGGGGTTATTTCTCTTCAGAGCAAGTCCGAGTGGTTCCTCAATCAGGCTGCTGTAGAGTTCATGCCCCTTCTTGCGGGACTTCAAAAAAGAAAGAAGCGGGTCCTCCCGCAGAGGCGATATCATCTCGTTGAGACGGTCATCATATAGCGAGTAATGCAGCCCTGTAAGTACCGAAAGCGAATCGAATGCTTTTCTAAGTGATTGTTCGTCCAGAAGTTGATACATCACCGCTTCCCCGACAAGGCGGCATGGTTAGCATAAAAATCTAGCCCCAGCCTGAAAAATTTAGATTTTAATGTTATATTGCGCACAGATTTTTTAATTGTAACAGTTATCGAACTTTTCAGTCTTCAAATTTTCCTTATTAACGAAAAAGTTGGCGGTACAGGTAGATTGGTGCCACTTATCTGACAAGACCATCCCTTTCTTATCAATGTACGCCGCCTCCCAGCTAGTCGAAAAAATGTCCGTCTCTCGAGTACGTGATGAGAGAGACGCTCATCGAGCATATTAGACGATGAACACATTGCAACAAAGATGCCATGCGATAAACATCCGTATATAAAGTATTTTTTATGAGCAAAACAAAACATGACGACTTACTGTAAAAAAAACCGACAGTTCCGGCAAAATTGCCTGATACCATGCAACTTGCTAATTTTAGAGAACACAATAAGAGAATTAAAAGACCCGGTCTGCCTCATATAAAAACAAGACTTAGAGTAAGTCTGAGTAACGCTGGCAGGTAGAAATACCAAACAGCGCCAGCTTTAGTCCACAGTGCCTATTTTAAGTCATTTCTTGGCTTTATTCCTCAAGCCATAGATTTGCGAATATTCCGGCGTTGTTCCATTCTGAAAATAGAGGTGAGATTCGTCTTCAGAGGAAAGAGGTGTATTAAGATGAAAAGCTCACTGCTAATATTGTTAATGATTACGGCAGCTTTGATATTTACGCCGGTAATAACCTATGCTCAGACTGAACAGACTGCTTCGACATCCCCTCCGCTCTCGCAGCCTCTCGTAAGAGAAGGTACTTTGGCGACCAAACTTGCCGACGCGCTTAAAGTAGGGCCTGCAACAAACGAGACTGAGGCGGAGAGCGCATTAAGTTCGGTCGGTATAGCACCCAGGAATGGCTGGGTAGCAGACTACCCTGTCACACCGGATATTGCCGCCGAACTGCAAACTTCTGTCAGCGACGCAGCGACCTCCGGCAGAATATCTGTAACGAAAGACGATTCATTGCGGGCGTTTCACGATGTTATGACCGAATTCAATCTCCCTGTAACGCCGGGGATTCCGGATACTGCCGCAAACAGTGCATCAGCGCCGGCCTATCCCGATGCTAACGTCGCAGGCAATTACTATTATGACGAAGGGCCTCCCGTGGTAACCTATTATGCGCCGCCACCGGATTATGCCTACCTTTACAGCTGGGTGCCATATCCGTTTTGGTGGTGGGACTTCTGGTTTCCAGGGTTCTATGTTCTTGTTGACTTTGATGGTCATCATGGGCATGGCCACCACAGACATGATGGACATGATGGGCACGGACATGATGGGCATGGCGGCAAAGAATTTGTCAGCAACCACTTCCGTGATCCGAAAACAGGTACGATGTCACGTATTGATCCTGTAAACAGGGCGCACGGGGGGACCCTGGCAGGGGGCCGCGGGGGATGGAACAATTCCTCAGCGCAGAACAGTGCGCAGTCGATTGTTTCAAACAGGCGTACCTTTGCGCCCAGGGTGAACAGCCCTGCTCTGTCTTCCTCAGTTAAAGGAGTGTCCGTTCCGACACCACGCAGTCAGGCTGGGATTTCGTCCACTGGCAGAACTTCAGCTGCGCCTGCTGTTGGTACTCACAGGACTTCGACTTATAACAACAGGTCGTTCTATCAGAGCACCGACAGCGCGTCCCGGATTGCCTCATCTTCCGGGCGGGGCAGGTCATTCAGTCAGAATGTTTACAGGTCTTCCGGAAGTTTTTCGCCGTCCGTAACTAGCAGATCGTTCAGCGCGCCTTCCTCGGCAAGAAGTTTCGGCGGCAGCTCTTTCGGCGGCATGAGAGGCTTTGGCGGCAGCAGCTTCAGTGGCCGGTCTTCCTTCGGCGGAGGTGGCTTCAGACGGTAGCTTTTAGATCGTGGGACTGACCTCCGGAAGCTTTCGGTTCCGGAGGTTTTTTTTCAGCAAATCATTCTTTTTGTATGCATACGGCCTCGCAGTACGTCTCATTGCCTTGACGAAACCCTGCAATCCGCTAAGATTAAACTATGGATCAGAGTAGTATTATATTTATTGTCAGAAGATTTTTGCCCATATCACAGTCTGCAAGCCAATGGGCACCGGGGATTGGAAGATTCTTCTTCCTGAGGACGTGCTGAAATGTGGATAGTCCGCCTTGCACTCCGGAGGCCGTACACTGTTGCGGTTATGTGTTTACTGATACTTGTGCTGGGGTCGCTCTCTGCAACAAGAATGATAGTCGACATCTTCCCTGCCATCGATATCCCGGTCGTTGTAGTCGTCTGGAATTATCCAGGACTGTCCCCAGAGGACATGGAACGCAGGGTAGTGCTGATTAGCGAAAGGGCTTATTCAACCACGGTAAACGGCATCCAGCGCATAGAGTCCCAGTCCATCCCCGGCATTGGCCTGCTGAAGGTCTATTTTCAGCCCGGAAGCGACATCGGCGCTGCGATATCCCAGATTTCGTCGGTATCAAGTACAATCCTCAGAATCGCACCACCCGGCATGCAACCTCCCGTGATAGTCCAATACAATGCCTCAAATGTTCCTGTTGCGCAGCTGACAGCCTCAAGCAATTCCCTGCCCGAAGAACAGATCTTCGACTATGGTCTGAACTTCATCCGTGTGAGGCTCTTCACCATTCCCGGACTCTCCATCCCTGCGCCGTTCGGAGGAAAAAACCGCCAGATAATGATAGATATCGATACCCACGCGCTCAGCTCAAGGGGTCTTTCGCCTGCTGATGTCGTCAATGCGCTTCAGACATCTAATGTGATCATACCTGCGGGCACAGCTCGCATAGGAAGCAGGGAGTATAATGTGTTGACCAATGCCAGCCCCCGTGTCCTTGACCAGTTCAACCATATTCCCGTCAAGGTCGTGGGGAGTGCGGTGGTATATCTGGGAGATGTGGCAAAAGTTTCCGACGGCTTTGCGCAGCAGACAAACATAGTAAGGGTAAACGGCAGGCGGGCAACATATCTGGCAATCCTGAAGCATGCCGATGCCTCGACCCTTGCTGTCGTAGACTCAACGAAAGAGGCGCTCCCCTCCATAAGGGAAGTAGCTCCCCAGGGTCTGGAGCTTAAGATCGACTTCGACCAATCTGTTTTTGTGCGGGCGGCCATAAATGGCGTTGTCCGGGAAGCAGTACTGGCCTCGATTCTGGTTTCCCTTATGATCCTGATATTCCTCGGCAGCTGGAGAAGCACGGTGGTAGTCGCCACGTCCATCCCCCTTTCGATTCTTGTTGCCGTCATATGCATGAACCTTGCAGGACAGAGCATCAATATCATGACCCTCGGCGGACTCGCCCTTGCAATCGGAATGCTGGTCGACGACGCCACCGTCGCAGTCGAAAACATTCATAGAAACCTCGCCATGGGGAAACCCCTGACCGTCGCTGTCCTTGACGGGTCGAGCCAGATAGCGGTCCCTGCAATCGTATCTACGCTTTCAATTTGCGTTGTCTTCTTTCCCGTGGTGCTTCTTTATGGCGCTGCCAAATATCTCTTCACACCGCTTGCGCTGGCGGTAGTAACAGCCATGGTCGCATCGTACGTCCTGTCGCGGACACTGGTTCCGGTGCTTTCGCGCATGCTTCTCGGAGGGGAAGGTCATGACAATGCGGCTATAAATAACTCGGAACTATCGGGGCCTCCCAGCCAACTTATAAGGAAGCTTGATAGCTTGCGTGTCAACGGTTATGCAAGGCTTCAGCAGGCATATGGCCGGGCACTCGAAACGGTAATGCATTACCGCGCCTTCACGCTTATCGTCTCGGGTATCCTTGGAATAATAAGTCTGGGGCTTATTTTTTTCATTGGAACGGATTTTTTCCCGACTGTTGACGCCGGTTTGATGAAACTCCATTTCCGGGCGCCTTCGGGGACCCGCATCGAAGATACTGAAAAGCTGGTGGCCGAAGTGGAACAGAGCATCCGGCAGATCATCCCGGAAGATGAAATCGAAACGATTAACGATATGATCGGTGTCCCGATCTTCTATAATATGGCGTTTGTCCAGACGGAAAATATCGGCGGCATGGATGCCGAGATACTCATCGCCCTGAAAAAAGGGCATCGCCCCACCGGCTTTTACAGAAAAAAGATGAGGGAGGTCCTGCCGAAGGCATTCCCCGGGTCCCGCTTTTATTTTCAGGCGGCTGATATAGTGACGCAGGTCCTGAATTTCGGCCTCACCTCGCCCCTTGATGTTCAGATAGAAGGGGCAGATTTCAGCCGCTCGTATCAGTATGCCCTAAAGATGAGAGACGCCATGAAGCAGATACCCGGCGCAGCCGATGTGCATATAAACCAGGTCCTGGATTACCCGTCCCTTCAGGTCGATGTGGACAGGGGACGTGCTGCAATGCTCGGACTCAGCGAACGCGATGTGGCAAACAATGCCCTCATCGCGCTTTCTTCGAGTGTGCTTGTAGCTCCTTCCTTCTTCCTTAATCCGGCAAATAACGTAAATTACACCATAGCAGTACAGATTCCGCCTGAACGCATTACTTCTTTCGGGAGCCTGCAAGGCATGCCGCTGACCCCTCCCTCTCAGGCAGCACTGCTTCAGCCTTCTGTAATTCCTCCTCCTTCAGACCGGCCCCAGGCCCCCTCGCAGACTCTTTCAGACCTTGCTGTTGTCTCCCATTCAGCAACTGCGGAAAACATCACGCACTATACAGTGCAGCGCGTACTTGACGTTGAGGCAGACGTTGAGGGGCGTGATCTCGGCTCGGTTGCAAAGGATATAGAAAAAAAGATCTCCTCACTGAAGCCGCTTCCTCCGGGGACGCGCATAACACTCAGGGGTCAAAACGAAGTGATGAATCAGTCCTTCCAAAGTCTTGCTCTCGGACTTATCCTGGCAATCATTCTCGTTTACTTTCTCATGGTGGTCCTTTTCCAGTCCTGGCTGGACCCCTTTATAATTATGATGGCAGTGCCCGGAGCGTTGATAGGAATCCTTTGGATGCTGGTCCTTACCGGCACTACAATTAATGTTGAGTCCCTTATGGGTTCGATCATGGCGGTCGGCATTGCCACTGCAAACTCTATCCTTCTTGTAAGCTTCGCAAACGACGTACGCGTAGAAAAAGGGCTTCGGCCGGAGGAGGCTGCTATAGAGGCCGGGAAAACGAGGTTGCGTCCCGTATTGATGACAGCGCTTGCGATGATCATCGGCATGCTGCCAATGGCCTTTTCGATGGGTGAAGCGGGCGAGCAGAACGCCCCGCTGGGCCGGGCAGTAATAGGGGGACTTATTCTGGCAACAGTCGTGACGCTTTTCGTAGTGCCGGTTATTTATTCGCTGGTTCGAAAGAAACTTCCCTCAAAACATCTCCTTGACGAAAGGTTCGAGGCGGAAATAAAGAAGAGATCCGGAGAAAAATATGAGTAGCGAAGTTAAGTCCAGAGGAAAACGAAACCTGATTCTAACGGGATTGATTCTTATTATCATCGCATTTGCGGCTCTCGTAGTGATTTCAGAAAGAAAAAAGGCGGTCCTGGGGCGCGAAACAAAGACGCTCGATGCAGCCGCCAAGGCGGGTGTCTCAGTGCGCGTGGCTGCCGCGACCCTCTCTTCAGGAATGCGTACGACCACACTTACCGGCGAGGCCCGGCCTTACGCCACAGTAACACTTTACGCAAAAGTGAGCGGCTACCTCAGGGAGATACGGGTCGACAAAGGGGACAGGGTTAAAGAGGGGCAGGTAATCGCTGTGATTGAATCACCGGAACTGGACAGACAGTATGACGCAGCTATGGCAGATGCAAGAAATAAGCGCATAGACGCAGAACGATTCAAGGCGCTGGTGAAAAAGGGCTATGTTTCACAGCAGGAGGCTGACAACTCCGCGACGGCGGCCATGGTCGCCGAGGCCAATGCAGAATCACTCAGGGAGCAAAAGGGATATGAAACACTTCGCGCGCCTTTCCCGGCAACAGTCTCTGCCCGTTTTGCCGACCCCGGCGCACTGATGCAAAGTGCCGCCACCTCTCAGACAAACGCATTGCCCCTTGTGACACTTTCGAAAACTGACCGGCTGAGAATCTACGTATACCTGGACCAGAGGGACGCATCCTTTGTCCATTTGGGAGACCATGCGGATATCTCCGACCCGTCACGTCCGGGTTTAGTTCTTTCCTCTACGGTATCCAGGATGAGCGGCGAACTGGACCCCAAGACCCGCACTCTTCTGACAGAACTGGACCTTGACAATACAAAGGGGTTGATAATAGCAGGCAGCTTCGTAAAAGTCTCATTGTCCTTAAAGACAACTCCTTATGTTGAAGTCCCGGCTGATGCAATACTCCCCAAAGGAGATGAGACGTTTGTGGCCGTCGTCGCCGCAGGGAACAGGGTTAACTTCCGTCGGGTCAAAACGGCAGAGAGCGATGGCAAGTCGGTGAGAATTCAGTCAGGACTCGAAGAAGGGGAGACCGTAGTGCTTAATCCGGGGTTCGGTATCGCAGAAGGCGCACAGGTCCAGCCGGTACTCGTCACAAAGCAGTAACGACAATTGCGCATGCATATGACTTCAATGCCTTATAAAGACCATTCGGCCGAATCTGCTATAATGGTACAACTTTTTTTCCATAATCTATCGTAAGGAGCCTTATGTAATGGGCAATGACGACCTGGCGAAGCTTAAGATTGACAAGTCAGAAGCAGTGCTTGGACCAAGAAATAGGAGGAAACTTTTCCGTATCGTCTCGGCTCTGGCAGTTGTCCTGCTTCTGATCGTCCTTTTTTTAAGCGGAGTCTTCACTCCTGCCATAAGGGTTGAAACAACTTCCGTCTCAAAGGTATATCCTTCACAAGGGTTTACACTCTTAAACGCTAGCGGCTACGTCGTGGCCCAGCGTAAAGCCGCCATTGCGTCAAAGGCCACCGGCCGCCTTGTCTCTCTTTCGGTTGAAGAGGGCAGCAGGGTCAAAAAAGGCGATATTGTGGCAAGGCTCGAAAGTGAAGACGTCGTCGCCGCCCGTAAGCAGGCTGAGGAGAATCTTAATGCTGCGAAAGCTGCCCTCGACCAGGCAAAGGCCGAACTTCATGACGCGACAGTCGAATTTCACAGAAGCAAGGAACTGGTTTCAAAGGGCTTTATCTCCAGGACCGATTTCGATGCTGCCGAGGCTCGATATAAAAAGGCATTGGCCGCAACAGCAAGCGCGGAGGCAACTATTAAGGCAGGGAAAGCGGCGCTTCAGGGCGCCAATGCCGCCGTGGAGTATACTCTAATCCGTGCGCCTTTCGATGCGGTAGTCCTTACCAAAGACGCCGACATAGGCGACATGGTCACCCCGTTTGGGGCGGCAGCAAACGCCAAGGCAGCGGTTGTTACTATCGCTGACATGAGTTCACTTCAAGTGGAAGTGGATGTCTCTGAATCGAATATCGAAAAAGTCAAAAGGGGGCAGCCATGCGAGATACAGCTTGACGCCTTCCCCGAGGTGCGTTTCCGTGGCGCTGTGCATATGATAGTGCCGACAGCCGACCGCACAAAGGCGACCGTTCTTGTGAAGGTGGCCTTTCTGGACAAAGACGACCGCATCCTGCCTGAAATGTCTGCAAAAGTCGCGTTTCTCGAAAGGGCGGTCTCAAGCGGCGAAGAGAAACCCCTCATCGCAATAAACCCGGCTGCTATAATCACGAAGGGCGACAAAAAATTCGTATTTCTTGTGAAAGACAGCCGCGTTGTTGAGACCCCGGTCACCGTGGGCGCCAAGATTGGGGACATGACGGAAATAACAGCAGGACTGAAAGCCGGCGACAAAATTGTGCTAAAGCCTTCCGGCAAACTGAAAAACGGGTCGAAAATAAAAATTGCAGAGCAGTAGATGGGCGATAACGGGCCGGTCATCGTTGAAATAAGAAATATCTTTAAATCCTACAAACGCGGCAGCCAGACCGTTCCCGTGCTTGAGGATATCACATTCGACATAAGAGACGGTGAATTCCTCGCGCTTATGGGGCCATCCGGTTCCGGCAAGAGCACGCTTTTAAATCTCATCGCGGGGATAGACAAGGCAGACTCAGGTTTTATAAGAGTGGGCGGAATAGACATCACTTCGCTCTCTGAAACGGCGCTTGCAGGATGGCGGGCGACCAACGTCGGTTTTATCTTCCAGTTCTATAACCTCATACCTGTACTTACTGCTTTCGAAAACGTTGAACTCCCGCTTCTTTTGACGGGGCTTTCACGAAAGGAAAGAAGAGAGCATGTCGATATGGCGCTCGGCGCAGTAAACCTGTCTGACAGGATGGACCACTACCCTTCGCAACTCTCGGGAGGGCAGCAGCAGCGGGTCGCAATCGCCCGGGCGGTCGTGACCGACCCGACGATCCTTGTCGCCGACGAACCGACCGGCGACCTTGACCGTCACTCTGCAGAAGAGATTCTTGACCTTATGGAGCGGCTGGTGCACGAACTCGGGAAGACGATAATTATGGTGACTCACGATCCCCGCGCCGCGGCCAAGGCGCATATCATCAAACACCTCGAAAAAGGCGTGCTGACAGACAATGGGCCTGCTGAAGCTTCTCTTTAGAAACGCATTCCGCCACAAGTTACGCACTTTCCTTACAGTGCTTGGCATCACCATCGCCATCCTTGCCTTCGGCATGCTAAGGACAGTCGTCGGTGCATGGTACGCCGGGGTCGAGGCCTCCTCTGCGACACGCCTCATCACCAGAAACTCGGTCTCACTCGTTTTCTTCCTGCCGATATCTTATAAGGAAAAAATCCGTCAGGTGCCGGGCGTTAAGGAGGTCGGCTACTCGGACTGGTTCGGCGGGGTATACAAAGAGGAAAAAAATTTCTTCCCAAACTTCGCTACGGATGCAAAGACCGCGATGGCTCTCTTCCCTGAATTCGTAGTCCCCGAAGCCCAGAAAAACGCCTTTCTCCGGGACAGGAAAGGAGCCGTCGTCGGAATAAAGACCGCAAAGAGGTTTGGATGGAAGATAGGAGATATTGTCACACTCAAAGGAACGATATTCCCCGGAAACTGGGAGTTTGTGATTCGTGGCATATACCACGGCGCCCAGAAGAGCACCGACGAGACCCAGTTTTTCTTCCACTGGGACTACCTGAATGAGTCCCTGAAAAAGACAGCGCCTTACAGGGCTGACAAGGTCGGGTGGTTCCTTGTTGGGATAACAAGCCCTGACGTGGCCGCCGACGTAGCCGTGGCTATCGACAAACTTTTTAAGAACTCTTTAGCCGAGACGATAACAGAGACTGAAAAGGCCTTCCAGCTGAGCTTCATTTCGATGACAGAGGCAATCGTCGTTGTAATACAGCTGGTCTCGATAATCGTGATCATCATAATTATGGCGGTTATGGCCAATACTATGGCTATGACCGTAAGGGAGCGGACAGGCGAATATGCGATTATGAAAACACTCGGGTTCGGCGGCTGGCACATCGCTGCGCTGATACTTGGCGAGTCGGTAGTGATCGCCACAACCGGCACGCTCTCGGGTATAGCCCTCACCTTTCCTGCCGCCAAGGCATTTGCCGATTCACTGAGCCAGTATTTCCCAATCTTTAATGTTGCCAGGTCCACCGTCTACATGGAGATGGCCGCCGGGCTTATTATTGCAGTTGTAGCTGCCATCTTTCCTATATGGCGCTCTATTCAGCTCAGTATCGCTGACGGCCTGCGAAGGATAGGATAGTGGCCATCCCTGTTTCCTATAGTTTGCGAAACCTCTGGACCAGGAGGCTCACCACGATACTTACGGCCGGAGGCATGGCTCTTGTGGTCTTTGTTTTTGCGTCGGTCCTGATGCTTGCCGAAGGGCTCAGAAAGACGCTGATCGAAACAGGCTCATATGATAATGTGGTCGTAATTCGCAAAGGGTCCCAGTCGGAGATGCAAAGCGGCATTCCCCGGGAGCATGCGTCGATTGTCGAGACAGAACCCGAAATCGCTGCCGGCCCAGAAGGCAAACCTTTTCTCGCAAAAGAACTGGTAGTGATCATTAATCTCCCAAAGCGTGAAAGCGATAAGCCGTCGAATATAACGATCAGGGGAATCGGAGAATTTTCTTTAGCCTTGAGACCCCAGGTGAAGATCATTGACGGCCGGATGCCGAAACCCGGCTCTGCCGAAGTTATGGCAGGCGAGAGCGTCTCCAAGAGGTTCAAAGGAGCGGGCATCGGGGAGACAATGCGCTTTGCAATGCAGGACTGGACAGTCGTAGGAATATTCGACGCGGGAAAGACCGGATATAGTTCCGAGATCTGGGGCGATGTCGACCAGCTTATGCAAGCGTTCCGAAGGCCGGCGTATTCTTCTGTGTTGTTTAAGCTTAGGGACCCTTCGGAATTTCAGAAGGTAAAAGAGAGGATCGAAAGCGATCCGCGTCTGACCCTGGAGGCAAAACGCGAGACAAAATATTACGCCGACCAATCCGAAATGATGGCGAAGTTTCTGCGCATCCTGGGGGTTTCCCTCACTGTGATCTTCTCGTTGGGGGCGATGATAGGAGCAATGATCACCATGTATGCTGCTGTTGCAAACCGTACGGCAGAGATAGGGACCCTTCGCGCCCTGGGCTTTCAGCGCAGAAACATCCTTGCATCTTTTTTGATCGAGTCAATGCTCCTTGGCCTGAGCGGAGGGCTCGCCGGGCTGCTCTTCGCCTCATTCATGCAGTTCATTACAATTTCGACGGTCAACTGGCAGACCTTTTCCGAACTGGCCTTTTCATTCACGCTGACCCCTGCGATCTC
>JBAIXS010000294.1:0-5507 GCA_037916395.1 Candidatus Sulfobium mesophilum | reverse complement strand
TTACCCTTCCGCACCTGCCATGCTGAGCGCTTTTCCGAGAGCGGGGATAAAGTCTTTTTTTCTGGACAGAACCTCCGGCAGTATGCACGTGTCTTTTTCTATTTTCACATTGAAGGCCTTCTCCACTATCCAGGTCTGACCCTTAAGAAGCACCCTTTCCTGCCGGGAATTGACCGGATTTGTAACAAGCAGGGCGGTAAGATCATATCCATTGGCCTTTCTGAGCCTCTCAAGCTCTATAAGAAACTCTTCTTCCCTCAGATCGATGTCCTCGCAGTCAAGGACCATCATCTGGCTGATTCCCAGCTTTTTCCCTCCGACAAGAAACTCCTTGAAGTCTGCTTCTATTAGCTCAGCGGCTGTCTTGCCAAGTGTATTGATGCTCGCCTTGAGCAACTCTTTTCCGTAATCACTGATCGATACCCCGGCAATCTCCGCCAGACGCTCCGCAGCAGTCCTGTCCCTTTCTGTTGTGGTCGAGAGAGTCAGAATAAGGGTGTCCGATAGTATGCCGGAAAGAAGAAGCCCTGCGATTTCCTTCGGAATATTAACGCCATGAAGAAACATCATGCCTGCAACAACGGTGCAGGTGCTGCCTATCGGATCGTTATAAACATATATAGGCGCAACGGTAGATATGTCTCCCACGCGGTGGTGGTCGATTATCTCCATTATCTCAGCCTCCTCGATATTATCAACCGCCTGGGAGATCTCATTATGGTCTACCAGTATCGCCTTTTTTCTGACCGGGCAGAGGAGGTCTGTCCTTGTAATGAAGCCTATCAGTCTTTCATCGCTGTCCACAACAATGGCCGAGCGGTATTCGGACTGAAGTATTATTTTAAGGAGTTCGGAGATAGGCGTGTAAAGGCCGACTCCGGGATGGGATCTGTTCATGATCGAAGAGACGGGTTCAGACATTGTCATGAGCTGCACCGTTGCAAAGGCGTCATGAGGCGAGGAGATGACGAGGGTCTTTCTCTCCCCTGCCGCTGAAATGATCTCCCCGCTGACAGGCATTCCGTCTGTAACGATCATGGCTGAGCATCCGGTATTTATAATTTCCATCTGGATGTCCTGCTGGTCTCCGATGATTACTATATCGCCTGCCCTCACTTTATTAAGCAGTGTGCCCTTTTGCATGGAGGCGATAATGATCTTCCCTGCAAGGACTTCTGCTTTTGCGGTATTGCTGATCACACGGCCCTCTAGCGTCTTCACAAAAATATCCAGGCCTATGGGCGCTCCGGATATGTCGTTGAACCCAACGCTGTCCATATAATGCCGCGCTATATCTTTGAGGCCGACTATCCCTGCAAACCTGCCGGCATCGTCCACAACCGGCACAGTACGCACGCCTTCCTCCCTCATCAGTATGGCCAGGGTCTGAATGGAATCACGGACGCTGACTGATATGGGCTTACGAAGCTCAAGGTCGCTCACCGTGGCCGCAAGGCTTTCGATCTCATTCGGCACCGGGACCCCAAACCTCTGAAGAACAAAGCGGGTCTCTTCGTTAATCTTGCCGGCGCGCGCAGGCGCAAAGAGGAACCGCTTGTCAGTAAGGTTTTTAAAATGCGCGTATGCTATAGCCGAACAGACGGAGTCCGTGTCAGGATTTTTATGCCCAATGATATGTACAAGCCGGGTGCTCATCTTTTATTGTTTCCCATACGGATAAAATTGGCTATAGACCTGTCATAGGTCGATTCGAACTCTTTAGTGAAAAAGCAGGCCGGCAACTCCCCGCTTTGTCTGTGGTAATGAAGGCACTCGCAGCACTTATATTTTCTCGGACACGGCTCATAGGTACAGTTACAGAACTTCTTATGCTTCTCCGAAATACACTCCATGGACAGCCTCCTGTTGGCTCTTCATTAATCTGTTTTTTTATATTTAGCATAATCATTGCGAATCAAACAGTCAAAATATCCGGAGTCTGATCTTCCTCAGGCCAATTCATTTGCCGATACAGAAATCGCTGAATATCTTGTTCAGGATATCCTCGGTCGCTACGGCGCCCGTGATTTCACCGATGCTGTCGAGCGCATCCCTTAGTTCAACCGCAAAAATCTCAAGGGGCTGATTGCTCTTTAAAACGTCAATCGCCCTTGAAAGCGAATTGGATGTTCGGTCCAGGGCCACCTTATGCCTTATGTTGGTGACTATGATCCCCTCACGGTCTTCCTTCCAGTTCCTGAGGGCCGAATGAAAAATAATGGACTTTAGTTCCTCTAGTCCTTCCCCGCTTTTAGCGGATATATGTACATGTTTCCTGCCGGCAGGCATGCTTGCTTCAAAATCCGCCGCCGCCGGAAGGTCGGATTTATTTATCGCGATGACTGCATTCTTTTCTTTTATCTTTCCGAGTATGGCCAGGTCCCCCTCGTGAAGCGCCTCGCTGCCGTCGAGAAGGGTGATGACGAAATCAGCCTGCCGGAGGGCTTCGAGGCTTCGCCTTATGCCCTCGCTTTCGACAGCCTCGCCTGAGCTTCTGATGCCGGCTGTGTCAATGATTCTTGCGGGAAGGCCGTCTATGTCCAGACACTCTTCTATGGTATCTCTTGTTGTTCCCGGCACGTCTGTCACTATCGCCCTTTCCCTGCTGAGCAGGGCGTTAAGCAAAGAAGATTTTCCGACGTTAGGCCTGCCGACGATAGCTACAGAAAGTCCTTCTCTGAAGAAGCGCGCCTCCTGAAAAGTCTGTGACAGCTGCTCTGAATCCTTCCTGATTTTACAAAGAGACTTTAGTATCTCTTCAGAGGTCCTGAACTCTATGTCTTCCTCGGGAAAATCAATATACGCCTCTGCCTGCGCACATATCTCTATCAGGGAGTCCCTGAGCGCGTTGAGTTTTTCAGCAAGGCCGCCCTGAAGCTGCTCTGCCGCTATCTTCATGCTCTCCTCTGTCCTTGCCAATATGAGGTCCATCACAGCCTCGGCCTGCGTGAGGCTGATCCGTCCGTTCAGGAAGGCCCTTTTTGTAAACTCTCCGGGCTCGGCAAGCCTCGAGCCTTGCTCAAGTACAAGTCCCAGCACCCTTCTGACGGCCACCATTCCGCCGTGACAGTTGATTTCCACAACATTTTCTCTTGTATAAGAATTTGGTGCGCGCATTACAGAGATAAGCGCCTCATCGATTGGTTCGCTGCTTGCAGGATCAACTATTCTGCCATACATGATGGAGAAAGCCCTTGCCCCGGAAACAGCAGCCTTTTTGGCCGGTTTGAAGACTCTTTCAGCAATCGGCAGAGCTCCAGCCCCGCTTATCCGCACAATCCCTATTCCGCCCCGGCCGATCGGGGTTGATATCGCTGCGATAGTATCGTCAGGGTGATTCACAAGCATAGTTTACTCTATAGACTTTTGAAAAAGAAAAGAGGATTAGTATTTGGCTGCTTATGCGGGCTGCTTTGACATCTTCTTGTTGACGAAAAACTGCTGGATAATGCTCAGGATGTTGTTAACGAGCCAGTATACGACAAGGCCCGAAGCGAAATTCAGGAACATGAAGGTAAATACAATCGGCATAAGCATCATCATCTTTGCCTGTCTCGGGTCGCCGGCTGTAGGCGTCATCTTCTGCTGAATAACCATCGTAATTCCCATGACTATGGGCAGAGGTCCGACAGCCGATCCCGCAAGCAGAGGCATCCACTGGGGGATATGACCAAAAAGCGTATCAGGGGCCGAGAGGTCGGTTATCCAGAGCATAAAAGGCGCGCCGCGAAGTTCAATCGAGATAAGGAGGACCTTATATAAGGCAAAAAATACTGGAATCTGAAGAAGCATCGGCAGGCATCCGCCCATAGGGTTGACCTTATATTTTTTATAGAGTTCCATCATCTCGGCCTGCATCTTCTGAGGGTCTTTCTTATATTTCTCCCTGATTTCGTTCATCTTCGGCTGAAGTTCCTGGAGTTTCTTCATAGACTTCTGCCCTTTGTTGAGGATTGGTATAAACGGTATCCTCACGACAATAGTAAGCAGGACTATGGCCCAGCCGTAATTGCCAAGAAAACTATAGAAGAATTTCAGTATCCAGAAAAGAGGCCTCGCGATAATGGAAAAAAATCCGAAGTCGATAATATGCTCGAGCCCGAGGTTAAGCTTTGCAAGGTTGTCGTGGTCCTTTGGACCCGCGTAGATAACAAACTTGTTCTCTCCGGTAGAGCCTTTTAAGGCAATGACAGGAGTGTTTTCATACGTCCATGCCCGGGCCATTTCAACTTTGCCAGCAGGGACAATAGCGGAGAAGAAATATTTATCTTCCTGGGCAATCCACCTGAGGTCATCCTTGAACGTCTTTGGCTCTTTAAGGCTTCCGGGCTTTAACTCTTCCAAAGAGGTGCCTTTAAGAAGCGCGGGACCCACATGCGTATAGCCGCCCTCTTTGTCGAATATCCCGAAGCCCGAGCCTAAGGTTATCCAGTATTCGGCAATACCGGCTGCATCGTCAGTAAGGTCGACCTTGTAGCTGTCATTATAGAAAGTGTATGTCCGTCTTATCGATACGCCATCTTTGGCATATTCAAAGACTATCGAGCCGGTTTTATTATTCTTGTCGAGCTTGAGGTCCCGCCCGGAAGTACTGAAGTTTTCACGCGCAAGATCGAAATTAGTGTTTGCTCCGATGCCAAGCGCAGGCATAGGCCCCGGGGTTGCAAGAAGGATGACATCTTTGTTCATCTTGTCTTTATACTTCTTGACCTCCCAGTACTTCACAGTTGCGCCCCTTGAGGAAAATACCGCCGTATAGAAATCGGTGTCAATCCGTATCTCTTTTTCCTCAGCCGGCGACGTCTCAGCAACCAAGGGCGCGGAGGGCGCCGCTTGTTTAGCCGCCTCTTCCTTTTTTTCTGCGGGCGGCCTCGGCTGGCGTGCCGGCGGCTCCTGCTTTGCCAGAAAATATTGGGAAGCGATTATGACTAAAACCGACAGTACGATGGCAAGAACGGTTCTGTTTTCCATATTACTTTACCGGGTCAAATCCGCCGGGGTGAAACGGATTGCACCTTGCAACCCTTTTGATTGAAAGATAAACTCCTTTTACTGCCCCGTATTTCTTTAGCGCCTCTATAGAATACTCAGAACACGAGGGGACAAACCTGCAGCTTCCGGGTAAAATGGGAGAGATCAGATATTTATATAGTCTAACTATCAGTATCAGTATTATTTTCATTTGAAAGCCCGGCAAATGTTTTAGCTACGACCCCATCCAGATCGGAGAATTCTGCATCAGCAGCGGCGGCCCTTGCGACCATAACGACGTCATACTTCAGCGGTCTGCCTGCCAGCTGCCGTCTGACCGACTCGCGCAGAAGACGTTTTATTCTGTTTCTCGTCACTGCGCTGCCGGTTTTTTTACTAACGGCAAGTCCGAGCCTCATCAGATCAAGTCCGCCCGGCATTGCGTAAATCACCAAATATTTAGAAGAAAATTTGCGGCCGGTTTCAAAAACCCGTTTAAAATCCCCTTTCCTTATAAGGGGATAGAAAAACTTCTT
>JBAIXS010000293.1:0-3422 GCA_037916395.1 Candidatus Sulfobium mesophilum | reverse complement strand
ATTCTTATTTGCCGGAAGATCTTTCGATTGCCCGTCCGCCAGACTCGATGTCCCTGCCAAGCCCTTTGACGGTGTTGCATCCGGCAACAAGAGCTAGGCATAAGGCAGCCAGAATAATTGTTTTTGTCATAAAATCCTCCTCTGTCAATCTCTACTGACAAAATATTATAACCGGACTTTTCCTGCTGATTCCAGATCGGCCCGATTTTAAACAATTTTTAGTCCGAATCCGGGTGATACCCTGCTCATATCTGCAATGTGAGGTCACCGAATAGGACATTTCTCTGCATTATTTAGGAATTATTACCAATTGTGTTCTGAAGGCTGTCCTGATATTGTGTACATAAGAAAGGCTGCCGGCGTGTTTACATGTTGTGAACATGCTTAGATGAGCGAATTACCTTTCCTCTAAAAGGAAAGGATTTGATCTTCAGGTCAGGCCTAAAATTTCGGGAAAGGAGGAAGAGTAATTTTTGGTTGCCGCAAAAAAAAATCTTAAGAAAAGGAGGTAGAAAAAGATGTCTGAAGAAAGTGCTGAGAAAATATCAGGAAAAGGCACGCTAGGGCTTGTCATATTCGGTCCTATACTGGGCATGCTGTATGTGTGTCTTCTGCCGCTCATCGCGCTGATGACCCTTATGCTTGCGCTCCCGGAACTTGCATCGGCTAAAAAGACCGACATTCTGGAGAACTCCAGCGCATGCATGGGCTGCCATTCTTCTCAGGAATTCACAAAGACGTTCAGGAACAAGGAAAAAATGTCCGTATTTGTGAATGAGAAGGACTTCAGAAGCACGGTCCACCGGTTCCTCAGCTGCTCCGACTGCCACACTAATGTTTCGCTGGAAAGCCATCCCGGCAGCTCGGTTGCCTATGAGAGCAAAGACGCCTTTGCCGTTAAAGCCGCCTTAGCCTGCAGAAATTGCCACTCAGACGCTCAGCTTAAGGCAAAGCCTAACCACGGCTTTATCGCAAACAAAACCAATGCCCCTCCATGTACTCAGTGCCACGGTGCACACACGGTGAAGCGCATTTCGGAATGGAAACCCGCTTTAAGCAGCAACAATCAGTATTGTCTTACCTGTCACAGTCAGAAGATGACCAAGCAACAAAAGAATGGTGATACACTGTCTCTGTCTATCGATCCTTCTATGCTGGCTGCCTCAGTGCATAATAAACACAACTGTTCAGACTGCCATACGGAATACTCGAAAACTTCTCATCCGGTCAAACAGTTCGACAGCAACAGGCAGCACTCTGTCGCAGTATCCGCGGCCTGCAACAAATGCCACGCGGATAAGTACAAAGCTGTTAGTGAGAGCATCCACTATAAGATAATAAGCCAGGGCAACCTCAAGGCCCCGGTATGCACGGACTGCCACGGTTTTCATTCTGTCGGCCCCAAGGCGACTTATGAAACCATGAGCGGTGTTCCATGCAAAAAATGTCACGACGACATATTCAAGATCTACTCTAAAAGCGTCCATGGCCTTGCAAAGGCAAAGGGCCAGCATAACGCCCCCCTCTGCTCTTCATGTCATTTTGCGCACGATGTGAAGGTATCGGCGATGACCGAGAAAATCAAGGGCGCCTGCCTTGGATGCCACAAGGATACGGAAGCCAAGCACACTAAATGGCTGCCGAACGCGTCACTGCATCTGAGCGCTATCGCCTGCGCAGCCTGCCATTCGCCTGGATCAGGAAAGGGCATATATCTTAAGCTTTATGACCAGGAGACAGGCAAAGCCTTTACCGAGGAACAGATGACGAAGATCCTTGGCACTAATGGTGAGGGGCTTGCTCAGAAGATTGATCCCCATGGTGACGGCATCGAGTCCGACGAACTCTGGCGTCTTGTCAGCCGGATGAATGAAAAAGGCACGAATGCGAAGGTGACCTTCATAGGGAAGATGGATGTGAGCAACGTTTCCGAGGCACATCAGCTTTCCTACAAAAGGAATGCCGTAAAGGAATGCGAGAGCTGTCACAGCCAGGAATCAGACTTCTTCAAAAACGTCACGGTGGCGGTTGTGAAGGCCGACGGCAGACTGATCCGGCACAAGGCAAAGTCTGAAGTCCTTGGATCGATGTTTTCGCTCCTGACGCTGAAACAGTTCTACGTCCTCGGCAGCACCAGGCTGAAGGGCCTCGACTGGCTGGGAATAGTCATGGTCTTCGGCGGCATGTTCGTCCCTATAGCCCACATCACGCTGAGGATATTGACATCGCCGATTCGTGAGGCCAAGAGGCTTAATGGGACAAGAAAGGAGGGCAAGAGATGAAAAAGATATACCTTCACCCTCTGCCGATAAGGATTTGGCACTGGATCAACGCGATCAGCTTCATAGTCTTGATCATCACCGGCCTCCAGATCCGCTATCGTGAGTTGATGGGGCTCATGAAATTCAGGGAAGCCGTTGATATACACAACTTCTTCGGTTTTGTGCTAATCGGCAACTTCTTTATCTGGCTCGTCTATTACATCATTACGGGAAAGATAAAGATATATATACCGCCTCTTAATCTGAAGAAGTTCGTTATCGGAGGCCTTAAACAGGCCAGATATTATGGCTATGGCATACTGATGGGGGAACCGAATCCCCATCATAGTACGCCGGACAACAAGTTTAACCCGATGCAGCAGATGGCGTATCTGGCTATCATGATGCTTCTGATACCCCTTCAGTTGGGGTCAGGGTTGCTGCTTTGGGACGCAAAGAGGTTTGCAGACTGGATCAACCTCGCCGGCGGGATAAAGATAGTTGATACTGTCCACGTGTTCCTGTTCCTTTTCTTTACCGCATTCATATTCGTACACGTCTACCTTGCAACACTGGGTCATACTGCAATGGCTCATATCAAGGCGATGTTTACTGGTTATGAGGAACTGGAAGAAGAACATAGTCACTGAAATCCCTTTTTCCGGGTAGTAGGCAGGGGCGGAAAATAATCCTCCGCCCCTGCTCATTTTCCGGACGTTTCCAACTCTCAGGGCTTTCCGGATTCTTCATTTCAACTGACTTATTCACAAACTCATTTTCCTACTGAACGAATGAAGGAGGAGACTGTCGTTGAGCGGCTTCAATTTCTCGTATTGTGGCAATACGAGAAATTGCCTCGGAGCGAAGCGAGAATGAGGGAAAAGATAGTCTCCTCCTTCAGGAACGAATAATATATGTTAACCACCTTTTTATGTTGTTTGTTGAAAAACCTTATATTTCTCACTACACTGTATACATCAACTCTCGTATGGAGGAATTTATGAGATTCGTATCGGCTAAGGCGGTACTGGCGGCATTATGCATATCGATTCTTTTCGCAACGACGGTGTTTGCGGAGGATTTTTCATTGACAATCCCGCTGCCTCTTACCGGCAAGCAGGCCAAGTTTGGTGAGATGATGAAGCGATCCTATGAGATGGC
>JBAIXS010000292.1:0-13851 GCA_037916395.1 Candidatus Sulfobium mesophilum | reverse complement strand
GTAGGCCAGTAGCTCTAACGGCTAGAGCATCGGACTCCAAATCCGAGGGGTGGGGGTTCAAATCCCTCCTGGCCTGCCATATGAACGAGGACGGATGAATGATAGAGAGGATTAAACAGTTTTTCAGGGAAGTCAAGGTCGAGACCAATAAGGTTGTGTATCCCGGCAGGGAAGAACTCATCGGCTCAACATGGATAGTAATCATCACTGTGGTTGTCATATCTGTTTTCCTGGGCGTCGTAGACCTGGGACTTACGAAGCTGATCGGGCTGGCTATAAGGTAGGACCATGGGAAAAAACTGGTTTGTAGTTCATACGTACTCGGGGTTTGAAGAAAAGGTGAGGCTGTCCATTGAGGAAAAAGTAGAAGCCCTGGGCCTTCAGGAGAGGATATCTAAAGTGCTCATCCCTACCGAGAGGGTCGTGGAACTGAGAGCAGGGAAAAAGAAAGAGAGTGACAAGAAGTTCTATCCCGGCTATATCCTTGTCGAAATGGAACTGGACGATGAAACATGGCATCTCATAAAGAATATTCCCAGGGTGACCGGCTTTGTCGGCGGGAAAAGGCCTGTCCCGATACCTGAAGAAGAGGTCGAGATTATCATGCAGCAGGTTGAAAAAGGCCCTGTTCCCCAGGTGAAGACGCAATATCAGAAGGGTGACAGTGTCAGGATTATCGACGGTCCTTTCAGCAACTTCAACGGTCTGGTGGAGGACGTCGACATGGACCATGGCCGGCTCCGCGTAATGGTCAGCATCTTCGGACGACAGACGCCGGTGGAACTAAATTTTTTCCAGGTAGAAAAGAATTAACTTTCAGCAGTTTGAATAAGGCAGGAGGATAAAGAAAAATGGCTAAGAAACCGATGGTCGCTCAGGTGAAACTCCAGATATCGGCGGGGAAGGCGACCCCCGCGCCGCCTATCGGACCGGCACTTGGTCCCCACGGCGTAAATATAATGGAGTTTTGCAAGGCGTTCAATGCACAGACCCAGGCGCTTGGGGATACTATAATTCCGGTTGTTATGACTATTTACGCTGACCGGTCTTTCACATTTATCACGAAGACCCCGCCGGCATCTGAACTGCTTAAGAAGGCGGCAGGGATAATAAAGGGCTCGAGCGCTCCCAACAAAGACAAGGTGGGGAAGATCTCATCTGCTCAGTTAAGAGAAGTAGCTCAGACAAAACTCCCTGATCTGAACGCGTATTCCCCCGATGAAGCCATGAAAATCATCGCGGGTACCGCCAGAAGCATGGGCGTTGAGATAGTGGATTAGGAGGAGGCATATGATGGGCAAGAAGATAAAGGCGGCAATGGAAAAAGTTGAGGCCGGCAGGGAATACTCTCTTGAGGAAGCAGTAAGTCTTGTCAAGAAGATGGCCTACGCAAAGTTCGACGAAACCGTAGATCTGGCTTTCAACCTCGGAGTTGATCCCAGAAAATCCGATCAGATGGTAAGAGGTACTGTCGTACTTCCGCATGGAAGCGGCAAGAGTGTGCGTGTTCTCGTTTTTGCAAAAGGAGAGAAGGAGAAGGAAGCCAGGGACGCAGGAGCTGATTTTGCCGGCGCGGAAGACCTGGTCGAAAAGATAAATAAAGGTTGGCTGGATTTTGATAAGGTAGTTGCGACGCCTGACATTATGGGTGTGGTCGGCAAACTCGGTAAGGTGCTGGGTCCGCGAGGACTTATGCCGAATCCGAAACTAGGTACTGTCACCTTTGACGTGGCAAAGGCGGTCAAGGAGATTAAGGCCGGTAAGGTGGAGTACAAAGCTGAAAAGGCCGGTGTCGTGCATGTGCCAATAGGCAAAGTATCCTTCGATGAACAGAAGCTTATCGACAATGCGAGGGCAATAATAGATTCGGTGAACAAGGCAAAGCCCTCTACCAGCAAGGGCAAGTATGTAAAGAAACTGAGTATCTCATCCACTATGGGGCCGGGGCTTAAGGTCGACCCGGGCTCCGCAAGTGCAGGGAAGCAATAAAAAGCGGACATGAGTTCGTAATTATATTAGTCAGAGACAGTAGGTGCAGAGGCTTAATCCGGCCTGAGTGTCCGCATAAAAGAGACGGACGCAAGGACGGGCCTACCGAGGCTAAAGCACTCGTCGCTAAGACGGGGCGAAGGGTGAGAAAATGGACAGAGGGTTGGATGAGGGGATTAAGTGCAGAAACCTTATCATCATCTTTTCATTTTCCACTTGATTTAAGTTCGCCTGCCTGGGTCTCTGGGAAAGGAGGTCTACACTGAATAGGGAAGAAAAAGGACAGGTAATAGCCGGCCTGAAGGACAAGTTTTCAAAGGCTAAGGCCGTGGTCTTCACTGATTATAAAGGGTTGACTGTGGCAGAACTCACTGAACTTAGAAGACTGCTCAAGAAATCCTCTCTGGATTACGGCATAGTGAAGAATACACTTGCAAAGATCGCTGCGAAGGATACCAGTGTTTCGGCGGCGGAGAGTGAGTTCAAGGGGCCTGTCGGCATCGCCATAGGGTATGATGATCCTGTACTCGTGGTGAAGAAGGTCCTCGAATTTACGAAGACAAACGAGAAGCTTCGTGTTAAAGGCGCCCTCATAGAAGGGAAGCTGTGCGAACCTTCCGAGGTCAAGGAGATAGCAGAGCTGCCTTCGAGGGAAGTTCTTCTCTCTATGATGGCGGGTGCCTTCCAGGCTCCTGCTTCCAAGATGGCAGGGGCGCTTGCCGCGACGCTCAGCAGTTTTGCCTATGCGCTAAAGGCGCTTGAAGAGAAAAAAAGTGTCAGTGGATAATGCCGTTTCCGGACCGAATAATCGATTTCAGAATACGGATCCTGACACGAAATACTTACAGCAAGAACTAAGATAAGGAGGTTTCAGTAAATGTCCATAACGAAGGAACAGGTTTTTGAATTTATCGACAATATGACGATCCTTGACATGTCGAAGTTCGTCAAGGAGTTTGAGGAGAGGTATGGGGTAACAGCTGCTGCCCCTGTTGCTGTGGCGGCTGTTGGGGGCGCTGCGGCGGCAGCACCGGCTGCTGAGGAGAAGACAAGCTTTGATGTTATTCTCAGTGGCGCTGGTGACAAAAAGATACAGGTTATTAAGGTTGTCAGAGAACTGACCGGGCTTGGTCTGAAAGAGGCGAAAGACCTTGTCGACGGCGCACCGAAACCGGTGAAGACCGGTATCTCCAAGGAAGAGGCTGCCTCGATGAAGGCAAAACTGGAGGAGCAGGGAGCAACAGTAGAAATTAAGTAGAAATTGTGTTAAAGGTTGAAAATCAGGTAGAGGTTACGGGGTTTCTGCCCCGCCTCTGCCTTTGCCTTTAATTCGGAGAAGGAGATATATGGCAAGGGTTCTTAGACAGAGATTGGATTTTGGGAAGGTCCCTCAATTCCTGGAAGTACCAAACCTTATCGAGATACAAAAGAGGTCATTCGACAAGTTTCTGCAACGCGATGTCGCCGTTGCTAAGAGAGAGGAAAGCGGCCTGCAGTCGGCATTTCTCAGCGTATTTCCCATCACGGACTATAACGAAACGGCAGAGATTGAATTTATAGGCTATACGGTGGGAGAGCCGAAGTATACTGTCAGGGAATGTCTTCAGAAAGGCACGACGTTCGCTGCGCCCATCAAGATAAGCGTCAAACTCAACCTGTTCGAGGTAGATTCGAATGAGAAGAAGAAACTGAAGGAATCCAGAGAACAGGAAGTGTATATCGGCGAGATGCCGATGATGACAGAAACAGGTACTTTTATTGTGAACGGGACGGAACGAGTTGTCGTAAGCCAGTTGCATCGCTCGCCCGGTGTTTTCTTCAGTCATGACAAAGGCAAGACGCATGCAAGCGGGCGGCTTTTGTACTCTGCAAGGGTTATTCCGTCGCGTGGCTCATGGCTCGATTTCGAGTTCGATACAAAGGACATTCTCTATGTGAGGATCGACCGGAGGAAGAAACTGCCGGCTACGATAGTCCTCAAGGCCCTGGGGTACTCAAACGAAGACCTGCTGAAGACTTTTTATCCGGTAGATACGATTATTCTCAAGGGCGGAAACGATTTTTCGATTGTCGTAAGCGACGTCCTCGTAGGATATAAGACATCAAAGAATATTATTGCCGCCGACACCAAGGAAGTGATCGTGAAGGAGGGCAGCAAGATAACTAAAGGCGCCATTAGAAAGATGGAGGCCGCCGGCATAAAGACGATCCGCATTACCAAGGATGAAATCATAGGAAGGATCACTTTGAAGGACATAGTTGATCCGACGACCGGAGAAGTCATCCTCGAGGGCAATGAAGTCCTCTCGGAAGATGCCTTCAATAAGATTCTTTCCCTGAAGATAGATTCTCTGAATCTGCTTTTTATAGATAATGTGCATTACCTCTCCTCGCTAAGAGACACATTGCTGACTGACAAGGTGGGCACTCAGGACGAAGCGCTTATCGAGATTTACAAGAAGCTGAGGCCGGGAGAGCCGCCGACGATAAGGGCGGCAAAGGACCTCTTCAGCGGGCTCTTTTTCGATCCGAAGAGGTACGACCTCTCTCCCGTGGGGAGGCTCAAACTCAACAAGCGGCTGGGGCTTGACGTTGGACTCGATACAAAGGTCCTTACGGACAAAGACATAATCGAAATTGTCAGATACATCCTCAGTTTAAGGACAGGCAAAGGAGAAGTTGATGATATAGACCATCTTGGAAACCGCAGAATCCGGGGCATCGGAGAACTCCTTGAAAATCAGTTCAGGATAGGTCTTGTGAGGATGGAGCGTGCGATCAAGGAGAAGATGACGCTGACCGAACTTGAGACCGCGATGCCGCACGACCTCATCAATTCGAAGCCGGTGATGGCGGCGGTAAAGGAGTTTTTCGGTTCAAGCCAGTTGAGCCAGTTCATGGACCAGACCAACCTTCTTTCCGAGATTACGCATAAGAGAAGATTGTCGGCTTTAGGGCCGGGCGGTCTGACGAGAGAGAGGGCCGGCTTTGAGGTCAGAGACGTCCATCCGACGCATTACGGAAGAATATGTCCGATCGAGACGCCTGAAGGCCCCAATATAGGACTGATTACATCACTTGCTTCTTATGCAAGGGTAAACGATTACGGTTTTATAGAAGTTCCTTACAGGAAGGTGGTAAACGGAAGGGTCACCGAAGAAGTTCAGTATTTTTCGGCGATAGAGGGTGAAAAATTCATAATCGCGGAGGCGACTTCTCCGGTGGACAAGAAGGGGAATCTCATAGGTGAATCTGTGTCTGCCAGGGAAGGCGGAGATTTCAGAATGGTCACTCCGCGCGAAGTCCAGTATATGGACGTATCGCCCAAACAGGTTGTCGGTATCTCCGCGGCACTCATCCCTTTCCTTGAAAACGACGACGCCAACAGGGCGCTCATGGGGTCCAATATGCAGAGGCAGGCGGTGCCGCTTCTGAAGCCGGAAGCGCCGATAGTCGGCACGGGTATGGAGTACGTGGCGGCAAGAGACTCGGGCGCTCTTGTTCTTGCAAGGCGCAATGGAAGGGTTGAGAGCGTTGATGCCTCGAGGATAGTTGTGAGGGCCTCAGGCAGCGAAAGCGGCGTTGACATTTACAGTCTCATTAAGTTTCAGAGGTCGAACCAGGCTACATGCATAAACCAGAGGCCTGTCGTAAATGTCGGCGATAAGGTGAAGAAGGGTGACATACTGGCCGATGGCCAGTCCACGGACCTCGGGGAACTTGCCCTGGGGCAGAATGTGCTCGTAGCCTTCATGCCATGGGGCGGATACAATTTTGAAGATGCCATTTTGCTTAGCGAAAGACTCGTAAGGGAAGATGTTTACACATCCATCCATATAGAGGAATTCGAGTTGGAAGCCAGGGAGACCAAACTCGGGTCCGAAGAGATAACCAGGGACATCCCCAACGTAGGCGAAGAGGCGCTGAAAGACCTCGATGACAGCGGAATCATAAGGATAGGCGCCGAAGTGAAGCCAGGCGATATCCTCGTCGGGAAGGTTACTCCAAAGGGAGAAACACAACTGACTCCTGAGGAGAAACTGCTCAGGGCCATTTTTGGAGAAAAGGCCGAAGAGGTCAAAGAGAGCTGCCTTTATGTGCCTCCCGGCATCGAAGGAACGATCGTAGACGTGAGGATCTTCTCCAGGAAAGGCATAGCCAAAGACGGAAGGGCCAAGAATATCGAAGAGGAAGATATTCATAAGCTTCAGAGGGACCTGGAAGAGGAGATTACTGTCGTAAAAGAGGAAAAATTCAAAAAGCTGCGTGAGCTGTTTGTGGGACAGCGCGCAGCAGAAGATATAAAGAACCCCAAGACGAAAGAGGTTATTTGTCAGACCGGAAAGACGATTACTGCAAAACATCTCGAAAACGTCAAGGACGAACACCTGATGCGGTTCAAGGTCGAAAAGGCAGAAGTCCAGGAAAAAATAGAGACAATTAATTCCGAGGCCAACCATTACATCAGGGAACTGGAAACGAGGTATGACGAAAAGGTCGACAGGGTTAGAAAAGGCGATGAGCTTCCCCCCGGTGTCAACAAGCTGGTGAAGGTCTACATTGCGATGAAGCGGAAAGTTCAGATAGGAGATAAGATGGCCGGTCGCCACGGCAATAAAGGCGTTGTGGCGATGGTATTGCCGGAGGAGGATATGCCTTATCTTCCTGATGGAACGCCGGTGGACTTTGTTCTGAACCCTCTGGGCGTGCCTTCACGTATGAATGTGGGACAGATACTTGAAACCCATCTGGGACTGGCGGCGAAGATGCTCGGTCTTCAGCTGAAGAAGATACCTCAAAAGGATACTGAAGCTCTCAGGAAGCACATTAAAGACACTTACAGCACCTTCGGGAATAAGGACACCAACAAGGAGATGCTGAAGCAGTTGGACGAATTTGACAAAGGAGACCTGCGTGACCTCGCTGCTCAGATCGAAGAGGGCATCCCGGTTGCGACTCCCGTATTCGAAGGCGCAAAGGAAACCGAGATAAAGGCGATGCTGAAGAAGGCAGGGATATCGGCGACAGGGCAGACCATCCTGTATGACGGCAAGACGGGCGAGCCTTTCAAAAGGCCTATAACAGTCGGCTATACTTACATGCTGAAACTGCATCACCTCGTTGATGACAAGATACATGCCCGGTCGATCGGCCCTTATTCCCTGGTCACCCAGCAGCCGCTGGGAGGCAAGGCGCAGTTTGGCGGGCAGAGACTCGGCGAAATGGAGGTCTGGGCACTTGAAGGGTATGGCGCCGCCTACACGCTGCAGGAATTTCTGACTGTCAAGAGTGATGATGTTACGGGAAGGGCGAGGATGTATGAGGCGATAGTAAAGGGCGACGCAATGCTGGAACCGGGCGTCCCTGAGTCCTTCCATGTATTAATAAAAGAACTCCAGAGTCTTGGACTTGATGTCGAGCTCCTGGAGAAAAAGAAGAAGGGGGAATAAAGTGGCAGAAGACATTTACGCCATTTTCCAAAAACCTAAGAATCCTACCGACTTTGAGGCGATTAGGATAAAGCTCGCCTCTCCGGAGAGGATACGTGAGTGGTCGTACGGCGAGGTCAAGAAACCCGAGACGATCAACTATCGGACGTTTAAGCCTGAAAGGGACGGACTTTTCTGCGCTAAGATATTCGGTCCTATCAAGGACTGGGAATGCATATGCGGCAAATACAAAAGGATGAAACACAGGGGCATCGTCTGCGATAAGTGCGGAGTCGAAGTTATTCAGTCGAAGGTGCGGAGAGAGAGGCTGGGACATATAGAACTCGCAACCCCTGTGGCACATATCTGGTTTCTAAAGGGGGTCCCCAGCCGTATTGGTACACTGCTTGATATGACAATGCGGAATCTGGAAAAGGTCCTTTATTTTGAAAGTTATATCGTTACAGATGCCGGCGACACGCCCCTTAAGGCGAAGGAACTTCTCAGTGACGACGATTATAAGAAGAAAGTTTCCGAATACGGCAGCCGGTTTAAAGCGGGAATGGGTGCTGAGGCTATCAGGGAACTTCTTAAGATAATCGACCTTGAAACCCTGAGCGTGGAGCTCAAGGTGAAAATAAAGGAAGCTGTTTCGCTGGGAGTCAAAAAGAAACTCACGAAGAGGTTAAAGGTCGTCGAGGCGTTCAGAAAATCGGGCAACAAACCTGAATGGATGATTATGGATGTTATTCCCGTTCTTCCCCCGGACCTCAGACCTCTGGTCCCCCTGGAGGGAGGCCGTTTTGCAACGTCCGACCTAAACGACCTTTACAGAAGGGTTATAAACAGGAATAACAGGCTCAAGAGGCTTGTGGAGCTTAAGGCGCCGAGCGTTATCATAAAGAATGAAAAGAGGATGCTTCAGGAAGCCGTAGACGCCCTTTTCGACAATGGAAGGCGCAGCAAAGTGCTGAAGACCGCGACGAAGAGGCCTCTTAAGTCACTAAGCGATATGATCAAGGGTAAACAGGGTCGTTTCAGGCAGAACCTCCTTGGAAAAAGGGTTGACTACTCGGGCAGGTCGGTCATTGTCGTTGGACCTGAACTTAGACTGCACCAGTGCGGACTGCCAAAGAGGATGGCCCTTGAACTCTTTAAGCCCTTTATCTTCAGCAAGCTTGAAGAAAAGGGATATGCCACAACTATAAAGGCGGCAAAGAAACTTGTCGAGAAGGAGTCGCCTGAGGTATGGGATGCCCTTGAAGAAGTGATCAGAGAAACGCCTGTTCTCCTGAACAGGGCGCCGACTCTCCACAGACTTGGTATTCAGGCATTTGATCCGGTATTGGTTGAGGGTAAGGCCATCAAGCTCCATCCGCTCGTCTGCACCGCCTTTAACGCTGACTTCGACGGCGACCAGATGGCGGTTCACGTGCCGCTGTCGATAGAGGCACAGATAGAGGCCAGGGTCTTAATGATGTCTGTCAACAACGTCCTTTCGCCTGCCAACGGCAAGCCTATTTTAGTCCCTACACAGGATATGGTCCTTGGCATTTACTACCTGATGAAAGAAAGGAAGGGCGCGCTTGGCGAGAGGAAACTGAGCGACGAGGAGATCAGTAAGATCAAGAACCCTCAAGAGAGGCTTGTGGCTGAAGCTCAGGGCAGGTATGAGAGCCCTGAAGATGTCAGGGTAGCCTACGATGCTGGTCAGTTGAGTGAGCATGCCAGGATTAAGGTCAAGATGAACGGCGAATTCGTCGAAACTACTGCCGGAAGAGTCCTTTTCTCGGAGATAGTACCCGAGGAGATTACCTTCTCGATGATAAATAAAGACATGACGAAGAAGGAGTTGTCACGGATAATCGAGTACTCCTATAAGAAGGCCGGCAAGCGCAAGACCGTTGTCTTCCTTGATAACCTCGAAAAGCTTGGATTCAAATACGCTACGAACTCGGGCATCTCGATTTGCATGGCAGATATGCATATACCCTCAAAGAAGGCAGAGATGATACACCATGCCGAGTCCGAGGTCATGGAAGTCCAGAAGCAGTATGCTGAGGGACTTATTACCCAGGGTGAGAGGTATAACAAGGTCATCGACATATGGGCAAACGTCACAGAACGTATTGCCGATGAGATGATGATGGAACTCGGGGCGGAAGAAGACAAGATAGCTTCCGAGGAGGAACTGAAGGAGAAGAGATCGTTCAACAGCATCTTCATGATGGCCGATTCAGGGGCCAGAGGAAGCGCCGCTCAGATCCGTCAGCTTGCAGGTATGAGGGGACTCATGGCCAAACCCTCAGGCGAGATTATCGAAACACCGATTACTGCAAACTTCAGGGAGGGCCTTACCCCGCTCCAGTACTTTATATCGACCCACGGAGCAAGGAAAGGTCTTGCCGACACCGCCCTTAAGACGGCGAACTCCGGGTATCTTACCCGAAGGCTGGTCGATGTTTCCCAGGACGTCTTAATCATGGAAGACGACTGCGGCACAAACGACAGCATCACTGTCACATCTTTGGTTGAAGGCGGAGAGATCATTCAGCCGCTTGAAGAAAGACTCGTAGGAAGGTTTTCGGTTGAAGACATAAAGGACTCCCTGACAAAGGAAGTCATCATCAAGAGAAACCAGGAAATTGATGAAGTCTACGCCCAGAAGATAATTGAGGCAGGGGTGAAGAGCGTGAAAATACGGTCTGTTCTGACCTGCCAGTCGAAGTTCGGCGTCTGCGCCAAGTGCTATGGAAGAGACTTGGGCAGGGGTGAACATGTGGAGATCGGGGAGTCGGTCGGCATAATCGCAGCTCAGTCGATAGGCGAACCGGGAACACAGCTTACGATGAGGACATTCCATATCGGCGGAACCGCTTCCAAGGTAGTTGAGACGGCGGACCTTGCCGCAAAGAACTCAGGGACGATAAAGTTTATCAACATCAATACCGTCAAGAATAGGGAAGGCATGCTCATCGTCATGAACAGAAACGGGAGCGTGGCCGTAGTCGATTCCAAGGGCAGGGAGAAGGAAAACTATTCAGTCGTTTATGGCGCCAAGTTGCGGGTGACGGAAGGACAGAAGGTCGAAGCCGGACAGAGACTCGTCGAATGGGACCCCTATTCCACTCCCATACTAACAGAACTCGGCGGCAAAATCGCAATGGGCGACATTGTTGAGGGCGCTACCGTAAAGGAAGAGGTCGACGAGACCACAGGACTTTCTCATAAGGTCATTATCGATTACTCTACCAATATGAGACCCAGGATCTCGATAAAAGACGAGCACGGGAAGGCAACGCTGAAGATTCCGGGGACGAATAACCCGGCGAGGTATCTGCTGCCCTCCGGAGCTCACATACTCGTAGATAAAAACGATGTGGTCTATCCCGGCGATATATTGGCAAAAATACCGCGGGAAACGACTAAGACAAAGGACATCACCGGCGGTCTGCCGAGGGTTGCCGAGCTCTTTGAGGCGAGGAAGCCGAAGGAACAGGCACTGGTGTCTGAAATAGACGGGGTTGTCGAGTTCAGGTCCGCTCAAAAGGGCAAACGTGTTGTCGTTGTCAGAGGCGGGGAGACCGTGAAGGAGTATGACATCCCGAAGGGCAAGCACGTCAGTGTCCACGAAGGCGACTGGGTAAAGGCCGGTGAGCCTCTTATGGACGGTGCTGTAAATCCCCACAGCATCCTTGACATCCTTGGACCGAAGGAACTGCAGAGATATCTTGTTGATGAGGTTCAGAAGGTGTACAGGCTCCAGGGTGTTTCGATCAACGACAAGCATATTGAAGTCATAGTCAGGCAGATGATGAGGAAGGTCAGGATCGAGGATCCCGGCGACACGACGTTCCTGATAGGCGAACAGGTTGACAGGATGGCCTTCCAGGAAGAAAACGAGAAGGTCAAGACCGAAGGCGGCAAACCTGCTCAGGGCAAGCCCCTGCTCCTTGGTATCACAAAGGCGTCGCTTACCACGGACAGCTTCGTGTCTGCTGCCTCGTTCCAGGAGACGACCCGCGTTCTAACCGAGGCTGCAATAAACGGCATGCTAGATGAGCTCCGGGGACTTAAGGAAAACGTCATTATGGGAAGGGTAATCCCTGCCGGAACTGGAATGACTAAATACAGAAATACTTTCGTAAAACGCGAGGTAACTCCTGTATTTGCCGCGCCGCCTGCGCTGGAAGAATAAGAAAAGAGGAATTGGCGACAAATCCCCCTGTGTCGGAAGATGCAGGGGGATTTTTTTTGTTCGCAATAGTCCAGCCCTGTCTCTTTTTTCATTCTTTATAAGCATAGGCGGACTTCATTGTGAGCGGAGATAAGGCTCTGTGTGCCCTCGGCGCCTATAAGATCAAAATCATAAGGGCTTCTTCTCTGCTTGAGATGATTAGCTGATCCGGGCATGGTGATACCAAATTATGAAAGCATGGTTCCGCCATAGAAAATTCAACTGATTAAGACTGATTATCAACAGGTCTCGGGAACCGAAAGTGTTGCGGTTTTTCATTACAACGTCACGCTCGCAATGACTGTGGCATTAGTAAGACAACTTTTTAAAACCACATCTTTTAAACCTGATATAATGTGAAAAAAGGAGGTGTCGAATATGGCGGACGTTGTAAAGAAGGTAGCGTACTTTGCGATGGATGTTCCGAACAAGCCCGGGGAGGGTGCCCGGGTACTGGGAGCTTTGGCAGAGGCAGGCGTTAACATGTTAGCATTTACGGGGTTTCCAAGTGGCAGGAAGGCGCAACTCGATATTATCCCGGAAGACGTGGCAATTTTTAAGAAAGCTGTGAAGGCCGCGAAGATGAAGACCCGACCACAGAAATTCGGGTTCCTGGTGCAAGGAAATGACAGGAAAGGGGCTGTGGCAGGTCTGCTCAAGACGTTGGCGGAGAAGAAGATTAACGTAACGGCCGTAGACGCTGTGTCAGCCGGCGCGGGCCGTTATGCTGCAATCCTCTGGGTTAAGTCCGAGGACGTGAACAAGACAGCAAAGGCCCTTGGGTCAAGATAGAGTATAGATGTAACTGAGATGAACCTGTCGGACAGATTTCCCTGTCCGATGGCGGCAGGGAGGTTATGATGCATTTCCCCCATATCTTCCAGGAAGGAAGGATCGGCAGCGCAGCCCTAAGAAACCGTCTTATCATGTCTCTGTATCCCACGAAGTATGCCACCGACAGTAAGGTTAACGAAAGGATGCTCGAGTTCTATCGCGAGCGGGCGCGTGGCGGCGTAGCCATGATCGTCCTTGACTGTCCCTGCCTGGACTATCCAAAAGCATATAAAGGGCCGAACGAGCTTCGCTTCGACACTGCGGAGTATGCTGACGCCATCAAGAATCTTCTCGGCGCGATCCACGCTGAAGGAGCGAAGGCATTCATGCAGCTCAATTATCCGAAGGAGCGTATCTTTGACCGCGAGGTCCCGGGATCGAAACAGAAGGGCGACATATGGGTTGCACCTCTCGTGAGAATCATGACTGTGGCGGAGGCCCATGAGGTCATCGGGATCATGGCAAACGGAGCAAAGAGGGCACGTGAACTAGGGTACGACGGGATCGAGGTTCAGGCGAGCTACGGTGATTTGATCTCTCAGCTACTTTCGCCTCTTTCAAACAAGAGGATGGACGAATTCGGGGACACTCTCGAGAACCGTGCGCGGTTTCTCACACGACTCATCGAAGCGGTCAAAGAGAAAGCAGGCAGGGACTATCCGGTGATGGTGAAGCTCGTGTGTGACGAATTTGTCGAAGGAGGACTGAAGTTGAATGACACTACGGTGATCGCTAGGCTAGCTGAGCAGGCGGGTGCTGATGCCATCCTTGCGTCGGGAGGGAATAAGGCGACTAAGAATATGACGATCCCCTCGCACTATCTTCCTCCCGGTGTTCTCATTCACCTTGCGAGAGGAATAAGAAAGGCCGTTGCCATACCGGTTATCGCTATCGGGAAGATCAATACACCAGAGCTGGCGGAAAAGGTGATTGAGGACGGTGACGCGGATTTTGTGGCCATGGCCCGCCCGCTGCTCGCCGATCCCCATTTCCCCGTTAAGGCTCAAGAAGGAAAGACCCAGGAGATATGCAGATGCCTCTACGATCTTGAAGATTGTGCCGATAAAGGTGTCAAAGGCATCGGCAGAACCTGTACCATGAACCCTTTCTCGGGGCAGGAATACCGATTGAAGCTCACGACTGCCCAAAGGAAGAAGAGGGTAGTTGTTGCAGGCGGAGGCCCTGCAGGAATGCAGGCGGCGCTCCTTGCGAACCAAAGGGGACATGAGGTGATTTTATACGAAAAGGATGATGTCCTGGGAGGGCAGCTGAGAATCTCCTCTTTCGCTCCGTGCAAGGAGGAGATGGAAGCAGCGCTTAAGCATATGAAATATATGCTTGGCAAGACGAACGTGAAGGTCA
>JBAIXS010000291.1:0-11309 GCA_037916395.1 Candidatus Sulfobium mesophilum | reverse complement strand
TATCGGCGGTGAGAGGCTCGATATAAGTAACATCGGCTGTCTCCGGGTCTGTCATTATAGTGGCCGGATTGGAGTTTACCAGAATAACCCTGTAGCCTTCGTCTCTCAGGGCCTTGCATGCCTGGGTTCCCGAATAATCGAATTCGCAGGCCTGACCTATCACAATTGGACCTGACCCTATAATCAGTATTCTTTTAATATCTTCTCTCTTGGGCAAAATAACCTCTCAAAAAATTATATTTAGCGTCTGTATACAAATGTCTTTTCGTCGCCATGCCGGACTCGATCCGGCATCCAGCGACTTTTAGGCAACGACTGGATTCCGGCTCAACACACCGCCGGAATGACAGCCTTGAAAACTGACTTTATGCAGAGAAACTTTTTAGCTTAGCAATGAGCTATGAGCCATCAACTAAGAGCTTAATTTCAGAAACTCCTTTACCTCCTCGTGGGCATCCATAACATCTTTCATTTCCGTGTCAGCATAGATCAGCCTGTCGCTTCCGTCGGCCAGCATCAGCTTTAGCACAAAGAAGGTCTTTTCCTCGCCGAACCCGGGGATGACAGTGCCGTGCTGAGCGGCGATCTTTTCCACAAATTCCACGCCGTCGGGGTTTTCGACAGACTGCCTTCTACTCTCTATAATCACATTTCCGATATCGGCAAGCCTCACCTCATCCTTTTTCCTCCGCCCGATCCCTTCAAGATAGAATTCAGTCTTGCCGGCTGCCTTGTCAAAGACAGTCTCAAGGACCTTTTCCCTGAAGACGAATCTGTTAAAGAAAGGGATCAATGCCGCTGAAAGAATAATGAAAATCATATATAAGTACGTCGCCCTCCCATAGGACAAAAAAACGACCATGCATATTATCCCGGAAACAGCGCTCGCCGTCAGGACTGATGCAAACTCCCTGTTATATATACCGCTGTGCAGCACACTCCCATCCCCGGCGGCAAATAATGAGGTTCTGAAAATCAGAATGTCTCCCTTTCTTTCTATATGATATTTCTTGCGCCCATCTCCGCTACCCAAAATTAACCGTACCTTTCCTGGCCTTTTAATACTTCATACGTCCTATTTATTCCCTTCTATCAGGTCCCTGAATCTCTTAAACAGATGCACCGAATCATTAGGCCCGGGCCCGGCCTCCGGGTGATGCTGGACGGAAAAAACCGGCAGTTCCACATGAGACATGCCCTCCTCTGTCCCGTCATAAAGGTTGACATGGGTAAGCCCGGCCTGTCCTCGAAGGCTTTTAATGTCCACACAATAATTATGGTTTTGCGAAGTAATCTCCACCTTGTTTGTAGATAGGTCTTTCACCGGATGGTTGCCGCCATGGTGTCCGAATTTCAGTTTGTAGGTGCTTCCCCCCATAGCAAGTCCGAGTATCTGGTGTCCCAGGCATATCCCGAATATCGGTTTCTTCCCCATAAGTTTCTTCGCATTGTTTATGCCATATGTGACTGTTTCGGGATCACCCGGCCCGTTGCTCAGTATTATCCCGTCAGGGGCCATTTCAAGCACTGCCTCAGCGGGCGTATCAGCCGGAACAACAGTCACGCCGAAGCCAGCCTCCACAAGGTTTCTCAGAATGTTATATTTGATTCCGAAGTCATATACAATAACTCCGGCATGGGACATTTTTTTCTCAACGGCGCACCATTTCCAACAGCCCTCTTTCCAGCGGTAGGTCTCCTTGGTGGTTACGTCCTTTACAAGATCAAAGGCTGAAATGCCGGGATGGGACCTTACTTTTTCAAGAAGCGCTGAAGCATCATGGTCAACCGTTGATATAATCCCCATCTGCGCGCCATGGTTTCTCAGGTGTCTGGTCAATGCCCTCGTATCGACTCCCTGGATGCCCACGATGCCGGATCTTTTCATATATTCAATAAGGCTTCCGGATGAGCGCCAGTTGCTCGGGAAATCGCAGGCTTCCTTGACAACAAACCCTTCAGCCTTTATTCCGCCGGCTGATTCTATGTCCTCGTCATTTATACCGTAATTGCCTATCTGCGGATAGGTCATCGTCACTATCTGCCCCTTATATGAAGAATCTGTAAGGATCTCCTGGTATCCTGTCATCGAGGTATTAAATACCACCTCTCCTATTGTTTCGCCTTCGGCTCCGAACCCCTTCCCTTCGAAGACAGTGCCGTCAGCAAGCACTAATAACGCATTCATTCCCATTCGTATATCCTTACGGGAGTAATCGTGACAACCGGCTTTGCGTGAAGCGTCACATCTTCAAAAGGTGTGTTCTTGCCTTTTGAGATGAAAAGCGCAGGATCGACCTTATATTCCTCTCCGGTTCTGATCACTACAATGTCGGCGTCAGCTCCGGGCTTCAGTGTGCCCCTTTTAAGCCCGACGATTAAAGAAGGATTTAGGGCAGTTTTCCTGATCAGTTCGGAAATCGTAAGGAGACCTTCATCCACAAGTTTCATGCTCAGTCCTATCAAAGTCTCCAACCCCGATATGCCCGAGGGCGCAGCATCGAACTCCCCAAGCTTTTCATCCCTGTGATGAGGGGCGTGGTCGGTCGCTATTACATCTATTGTGCCGTCCTGAAGTCCTCCTTTGACCGCCTCGACATCTCTTTTCGCACGCAAAGGGGGATTAACTTTAGCAAAGGTGTTGTAGTTGCCGACGGCTTCCTCAGTGATGCTGAAATAATGAGGGCACGTCTCAGCGGTAATTGCGGCAAGTCCCCTTTTTTTTGCTGCTCTGATGAGCCCGACAGAGCCTTCCGTAGAGACATGCGCTATATGTATCCGCCCTCCGGTAAGTTCCGCCAGCGCTATGTCTCTTGCGACCATTATCTCTTCAGCCTGTGCAGGAATTCCCTTAAGACCCAGCGTCACGGCAAGAACACCCTCATTCATCACGCCTCCCGCAGAAAGCGTCAGGTCTTCGCAGTGCGATATGACTGGCAGATTAAAGACCTTCGAGTATTCAAGCGCCCTGCGCATCAAAAGGCTGTCCGTAACCGGCCTGCCATCGTCCGAGAAAGCGACACATCCGGCCTCGTACATCATTGCCATTTCAGCCAGTTCTTCTCCTTTTTGTCCCTTTGTAATTGCGCCGATCGGATATACCCGGCAGGCGCCTTCATGGGCCGCTTTTCTCAAGATGAACTCTGTCACGCTGGAGTTGTCGTTTACCGGGCTTGTGTTGGGCATGCAGCAGACGGATGTGACCCCGCCCCTTACAGCTGCCTCCGTCCCGGTCTTAATAGTCTCTTTATACTCAAATCCCGGTTCTCTCAAATGTACATGCATATCGACAAGTCCCGGGACAACCAGCATTCCGCTTGCGTCGATCTCTTTTTCTTCCTTGTGTCTTTCATTTGTTCTGCTTTTTGTTTTCCCCTTTTCACCCTGTACTTCACCTTTGCTCTTTTGCACTTCCTTTATCGTCCCATGTTCTATCACCACGTCACAGATGCAGTCGATTCCCTGAGACGGGTCTATTACCCGGCCATTCCTTATCGTGATCTTCATGCTTTTACCCCCGCAAGCAGATAAAGGACGGCCATCCTGACCGCAAGTCCGTTTGTAACCTGCTCAAGGATAACAGACCGCAGACCGTCGGCTACATCAGAAGATATTTCAACGCCGCGGTTCATAGGTCCGGGATGCATCACAAGGGCGTTTTCCTTGGCCCGGGCAAGCCTCTCCGATGTAAGTCCCCAGTTCTTATAATACTCAACAGTAGTCGGGAAAAACCCCTTCCCCTGACGCTCCATCTGGATCCTGAGCATCATTACGATATCGACATCTTTCAGCCCCTTGTCCATATCGGTATAGATCTCCACCCCAAGTTCCCTCATAAATTCGGGCACGAGAGTCGGCGGACCAATAAGCCTCACATTCGCTCCGAGTTTTCTAAGCCCGTAAATATTTGACTTGGCCACCCTGCTGTGCAGAATATCGCCTACGATGGCAACATCAAGCCCTGTGATCGTATGCTTTTTTTCCATTATCGTAAACAGATCAAGCAACGCCTGCGTAGGATGTTCGTTAGTGCCGTCTCCCGCATTTATGACAGAGGCATCGAGGTTGCGCGAGAGAAAATGGGCTACCCCCGAGCATGAGTGCCGGACAATGATAAAGTCGGCCCCAAGCGCCTGAATCGTCAAGGCGGTATCCCTCAGCGACTCACCCTTAACCACACTGCTTGTCGAGACGGAGATATTGATGACGTCTGTGCTCAGCCTCTTGGCAGCAAGTTCGAACGAGGTTCTTGTCCGTGTTGAAGGCTCATAAAAAAGATTCACCGTGGTTTTTCCCCGGAGAGCGGGTACTTTTTTAATGTCTCGCCCCAAAACGTCTTTAAATCCCGATGCTGTTTCAAGTATCAGATCGATATCGGCTGCTTCGAGTTCTTTAATCCCCACAAGGTCTTTTGATTTCAGGCTCATTCGAGCACTACCTTGTCTTCGAACCCGTCTTCCGCAAGATTGACCTGCACTTTCTCTTCAAGCGAAGTCGGGACGTTCTTGCCGACAAAATCTGCCTTTATCGGCAGCTCCCGGTGACCCCTGTCCACGAGTACCGCCAGTTGGATCGTCGACGGCCTGCCCATATCCATAACTGCATCCATTGCCGCCCTTATGGACCTGCCGGTGAAGAGCACGTCATCCACGAGGACAACCCGCTTATTGTTGATCTCGCAGGGGACCTCGGTCCTTCTTATCACCGGCTGTTCCCTTCTCACCCCTATATCGTCTCTGTACATGGCTATGTCTAACTTGCCGACAGGTATGCTCTTACCCTCTATTTCCTTGAGTTTCACCGCAAGTCTTTCCGCAAGGTGAACACCGCCCCTTTGGATGCCCACAAGACAGATAGACCGCACCCCTTTGTTTTTTTCTATTATCTCATGGGCCATCCTGGTGATAGCCCTCTCCACATCTTCTTTATCGAGAAGCTCCTTAGGCATGACAATTGCCCTCATGACAGATGTTCTGAAAACGACAGAGGATCTTTGAATAAGCTGGAAAAAATGGAAAAATGGCTTCTGATGGCGTAGAAGGTCTTGGTCCGGGTTTGTTGTGTTTGAAGTACACGACGGCTCACTCCTTTGCCTTTTTAACCTCACAGGGCTATTTTAAAAGCAACGTATTAAACCACAAAACCGGAATGAGTGTCAAATGGCACGAAGAAAGCCCTTTAGGTTATAATTTAGATATATCAAATTTATTTTCAGTAGTTGATAATATAGGGTCGTGGGTAATTTGCAGCGGTGGTTTCCTCCGTTTGTGTGCTCTAAGTTGCCGTATTATTGACACTTTTTAAGTTTCTCGGATATTATTAGGTATCACGCGATGTCGGATAAAACTGCAATAATAAAGGAAGCACAGAAGTACCTCGCCAAGGGGCAGATCGATAAGGCCATAGCCGAATGGGAGAAGATTATTAATGAATCCCCTGACGGCAATACCTTCAATATGATCGGTGACCTCTACTTCAAAAAGGGAGACAAGAAAAAAGCCATAGAATTTCTTCATAAGGCCGCTGTTTATTTCCGTGGCGAGGGTTTTTCTCTTAAGGCCCTCGCCCTATACAAGAAAATTCTGAATGTGAATCCCAGCGATCCTGACTCACTCTTCGCCCTGGGCGAGTTAAGCGAAGAAAAAGGTCTCCCAGCGGATGCCATAAAATATTATCTCGCTGCCGCTGACAGTCTTTCGAAGGAGAGCAGAAAAGACAGAGCACTCGACATATATTGGAAGATACTTTCTCTTTCCCCGTCAAATATACCGCTGCGCACCAAAGTAGCTGAAATCCTGCTTAAAGAAGGCCTGCATTCGGATGCTTCAAAAGAATACCTTCATATGGCCAGGTTTTATGATGAAAATGGCGACATTTCGAAGGCTGCAGAAAACTACAGGAGAGCCCTTGAACTTCATCCGATGAATAAAGAGGCTGCTTTTGCCCTTGGGAATCTGTACGAAAAATCCGGCAGGATGGAAAACGCGATGGCATGCATGAAAGAGGCTGCGGCCCTGTTCCCGGAAGATGCTGAAGTATCTTTTAGATATGCGGAACTCTGCTTTATTTCAAAAGCCGACCAAACGGCAAAAGAATATCTTCTTAAGATAGCCGCGATGGAGCCGAAACACATGAGAGCGGGAAGGCTTCTAGCTGAGATATACCTCAAAGAAGGAGAAGAAGAAAAAGCCTGGAAGACATACCTGCCGGTTATCGATGAGGTTGTCATGCAGGGAAAGCCTGCGGAGGCCGTCGGTCTTCTTGAGTATTTCAAAAAAATTGATCCCATCCAGACGGGCAGGAGGCTGGTATCTCTGCACAGACAACTCGGTGACGATGATAAGGTCGTCTCCGAGCTTCTTTCTCTTGGAGACTCTCTGAAAGAAAGGGACATGAAGGAGGAAGCGGCTTCCTGTTACAGAGAGGCCCTGGACCTGCGGCCCAATGACATGAGTTTGAGGGAAATGCTTCAAGAACTCACCGCAAGGCCTGAAGAACCGGAGAAGTCCGCTATGGAAAAAGAGGCTCTCACCCAGCAACTTACAGAAGGAGAAAAAACAACTGAAGAGTTCCTAGAGGAAGCTGATGCCTTTTCGAGGTACGGCCTTTCGAATGAAGCTATCAGCATCCTCGAACAGTTAAAGGTGAGAGAGCCCCAGAACCTCGATCTTCATTTGAGGCTTAAGACTCTTTACTCCGAAGCGTCTGACAGGGATGCTCTTGTTACTGAATGCATTATTCTATATGAGCTATATAAAAGGCGGGGAGACACTGCAAACGCTGAAAAAATGATCTCCGATGCCATGGCCATAAGCCCGGAAGATCCACGGCTGGAGGGACGCGTGGCATCTAACCTGCAGATAGAGCCGACCTCTTACTCCACCGAAGTCCCTAAAGAAGCAGGCGAGGGAGCAGCCAGGGCATGTGATATAGAAGATTTTGACGATGAGATTGCAGAGGCCGATTTTTATATTCGGCAGGGTTATATCCAGGATGCCGCCAAAATACTGGAACGACTGCACCGTATTTTTCCCCAAAACAAAGATATATCCGAGAAACTGGCCGCGCTTGAACAGGTTCCCAAAAAAGAAGGCGCCGAAGCGCCGGCTGAAGCTCTTGCTGGGCAGACGCACGAGGGCGTTGAAGCCAGGGGACTTCCTGACACTGCACAGCCTGTTATCGAAGCACCGGCCTCAATGGACAAGTCTGTCCCGGAGGGACCTGTTTCTCAGGGATCCCCTGCCGAAGGACCTGGGCAGGTTCCCGAAGAAGAAGTGATTTCCCGGACATCTGATGAAGAGGCTCGGGAAGATCTCTCCCTGGACAGAGAACTTGCGGATGCACAGAAGGAACCCGAGATTGACAGCGATGTACTTGAGATGTTCCAGGAGTTCAAGAAAGGACTGGAAGGGGAACTTACAGAGGACGACTCCGAGACCCATTACAATCTTGGCATAGCATACAAGGAAATGGGACTGATCGACGACGCTATCAAGGAATTTCAGACCTCAAGGAACGATCCCAAGAGGTTTATGCAATCATCGACCATGCTGGGGGTCTGCTATATGGAAAAAGGGCTCTACTCTCTCGCAATCGATGTTTTGACAAAGGTCATCAAGGAAATCAGCGACAAAGACGAGTCCTACTGGGCCATTAAATACGACCTGGCAGAGGCCTATGAAAAGAACAACAACTTAAGGGAAGCACTGGATATATATACCGCAGTCTTCGGTTGGAATGCCGGCTTCAGAAGCATTTCAGATAAGATTAGCCAGATCAAGGCCCGCGTTGCGAGGGCCAGCGACGTTGAAAAATCAAAGGCAAGAAAAGACCGGGTATCTTACCTTTAACCTTTTCATCGCTTATCACTCTCTCGCTGACAAGAAAAGCGTCGTTGATAATTTCTCTCCCGAAGGCATGTCCGAAACCAGCTTTCGCGCGGAATTCTGCTCACCTCTTGATGTTTTTGAACAGCCTCATTCATAATTGATGTAGATTTCAGCTTGCCGATGCGTGATTCCTCAATATCAGTTAGGGTATCGGCTATATACAGGTAACAGAAAAAATTTCATTAAAAAAGGCGCGAAGTGGATTATCTAGAATTTTACAGGCTAAGTGAACACCCTTTTTCGAATGTGGTAGACAGCAGGTTTTACTACAACAGCCCGCAGCAGGCCGAGGCCCTTATAAAGCTCAAATACGCGGTCGATAGAAAAAAAGGTCTCGCCGTGGTAATCGGCAACATCGGAGCGGGCAAGACAACCCTTGCCCGGAAGCTCCTTGAAGAACTTGACGAAGAAAACTATGAAGCCGCCTTGCTCGTTATTATACATTCATCAGTCAGCTCTGAATGGCTTTTCAAGAAATTTGCGATCCAGTTGGGCGTCACGGACATGTCGAATGACAAGATAGAACTCCTAGGACAGATATACAGAAGGCTTCATGAAATCAACGAGCAGGGGAAGAAGGCTGTTGTCATGATGGATGAGGTCCAGATGCTTAACTCAAGGGAGATAATGGAGGAATTCAGGGGGCTGCTTAATATGGAAAGTGCGGCAGGCAAAATGGTCAATTTTATTTTTTTCGGGCTGCCGGAACTCGATCAGGTACTTTCGCTCGACGAACCGCTTAAACAGAGGGTTGCGGTCAAGATCAAACTGCAGTCTTTTTCAGAGGACAATACAAAGGACTATATAAGGCACCGGATGGGAGTAGCATCCGGAAGTGAAGATGTGTTCACCGAATCAGCAGTGAAGCTGATCTATCAGTATTCAAATGGAAGTCCCCGGCTGATTAACACAATCTGCGATAATGCCCTTCTTGAGGGATTTCTTTTCAAGCACGCTGTAATAGACGATACGATTATCAGAGCCGTTGCGGTAGATTTAGGGCTGGAAACGTAACCCGGGGGAAAAAGTGCAACAGTAACGACCCCAGCAGGCTAAGACTTAAATGACATGTGTTTTACGGTAAAAGTCACTGCGTACTGCAAATATTCAATTCTTATCTTCGACTGGTACCAAATGTCATCCTCCCTTGTCGGATTGCTGTAGTAGACATTCAGGACCTTGCCGTCTTCAAAATATATATTTTGTCTGACGGGAAGAAAGGTCTTTTTGTCGATCCAAAGATCCCGGTCCGGTCCCCTCAGAAAATAGTGTCCGTCTTCTTCAAAGAGACTGAAGTCCTCCATGTCCCACCAAAAGAGGCCGTCTCTCAGCCCCCGTGTCAGGATAAGTTTCTTCCCCCTGTCGAGGGCCGGAGTAGTCCTGACAAGACCGTCGCGTGACGTCAGTTCCATAGCCAGGAATCCAAGCGAATATACCCTTAGACTCATATCGCCGGACCGGGATATCTCAAGAGCGGCATCTCCCCTGATCTCCGAGTCCTTTTTTTCAAAGAGCACGGCGAATTTCATCTCGATATTATTGATGCCGTTTTTTTCGGATACGACCTCACTTAATGCCTTCCCTTCATACGATGGCATCTCTGGCGGCTTAATTTTGCCTGCGGCGCAGGCCGTGCAGAGTATGATTAAGCTAGTCAAAAAAAGTCTTGCTGCATTCCTCGACATCTTTCACCCCGACTATCTCAAGACCCTGGTTGTCCCTTATTTTGTCTGCATTTCCCGCAGGGATTATCGCCTTCCTGAAGCCGATCTTGGCAGCCTCCCTAAGCCTTGCCTCTGCCTGCGCAACCGCCCGTATCTCTCCCGAGAGCCCCACTTCCCCAAAGACAAAGGTCCTCGGATTAACCGGCTTCTCTTTTGCGGAGGACGCTATGGTAGCAATTATGCCCATATCCACAGCAGGTTCCAAAATCTTCAGCCCCCCAACGACATTGATGAAGATGTCCATGCCTCCGAGCTGAAGCCCCGCCCTTTTTTCCAATACGGCTACGAGCAGGTTCACCCTGTTGAAATCGACGCCTATCGAAGTCCTCCTGGGCATTCCAAAGTTCGTCCTTGAGACGAGAGCCTGCACCTCAACCATAAGTGGTCTAGTCCCTTCCAGGCTGGCTACGACCGTAGAGCCAGAGACGTTCCGGGGCCGCTCCGAGAGAAAAAGCTCGGATGGGTTCTCTACCTCTTTGAGTCCTGAATCAGACATCTCAAAGACGCCTATCTCATTAGTGGATCCGAACCTGTTTTTTATCGTTCGCAGTATCCGGTAGGAGTGTCCCCTGTCGCCTTCAAAATACAGGACCGTGTCGACTATATGTTCGAGCACGCGAGGCCCTGCGATCGTTCCTTCCTTGGTGACGTGTCCCACTATAAAGACAGGGATGCCTGAACGTTTTGCAAATAGCATGAGCTTTGCCGCGCACTCCCTCACCTGGCCCACTGATCCCGGCGCAGAAAGCATCTCCTGAGTAAAAACAGTCTGGATGGAGTCAACGACCATTGCCTCGGGCGATAGCTTCGCCGCCGAATCCAGTATACCCTCAAGAGAGGTTTCCGGAAGCAGGATAATATTTTCGGGGTTAACGGAAAGTCTGTCTGCCCGCATCTTTATCTGCCGGGGCGATTCCTCGCCTGATACATAAAGGAGTTTGCCTGACTTACGGGAAAGGCCTGAAAATGTCTGAAGAAGAAGCGTTGATTTTCCTATCCCGGGGTCTCCGCCGACAAGAACTACCGACCCTGGCACTATTCCCCCGCCCAGGACCCTGTCGAACTCTGTTATACCGGTCAGCGTCCTGTTTTCCGAAGTGATCTCAATGGCGTCCAGAGCAACCGGTTCTGTCTTGCCTAAGGCATCGATGCCTCCTGTACGTCTTTGGGACGGCAAGGCTTTCTCCTCCACAAGGGTGTTCCAGCCGGCGCAGTCGGGGCACTTCCCCAACCATTTAGGACTGGTGTAACCGCATGACTGGCACTGAAAAAAAGTCTTGAGTTTCGACATCATTGGATCTTACCCTCTATCCCTGCCCTCGATGTCGAGATGGAACTTATGCAGGAAACGGTGGTAGACAGGGGCAAAAAGCACACCAACAAACGTGAGGAAGGAAATACCGCTGAACAGCGCATAAAAAGCGGAAAAAATTTTTCCGGCCTGCGTTTCCATCTTATCTACGGGCCCCATGCCGGTAAGTATCATGGAGGCGTTCAGAAATGAATCAATCCATGGGAGGTTTCCGAAGTGATGATACCCGAGAACACCGATCCCTATCGAAAATATAAGGATCAGCATGGAAAACCCCGAATAGCGGATCTGCCTTCTAAGGAATTCCCCTCGGCTGCGCAGAGGCTGGCGGTGATGTTCGAGCATAAAATTACGCCGTTAAAAATTTATCCCGATGTCCGGGAA
>JBAIXS010000290.1:0-4943 GCA_037916395.1 Candidatus Sulfobium mesophilum | reverse complement strand
TAGGCTCGAAGGGAGCGTAAAACACGGGATTGAAATTCTTCCTGAGTATCCTGAAGTAGTCAGACCCATGGGTGTTGTGGCAGCCCGAACAATCTCCCTGCCTTATGGGGCCGTGGTAGTCCTTATTCGTCTTGAGGTACTCCTTCATATTCACTATCTTTCCATTCGGCGTATCCAGGGGACGGTCGTGGCACATCATGCATGTATCAACGGGTTCCTTCACGAGCTGCTTTACATAGTCGGAGACGTGGGGGTCATGGCATGCAAGGCATTTCCTCTCTGTTTCGAGGCCGCCATGTTTCGTCTTCACTTTTTCGGTCCATTCTTTCTTGTCTTTGTGGCATCCAAAGCATAATTCCCTGGAACCATCCCGGCTGAAATTGTATTGATAATCACCGGAATGAGGACTATGACAATTGACGCATTTTTCCTTTACCGGCTTATGTACAAACTTCTTCCCCTTGAAATCCTCAACCTTGTCGGTGTGACACTGGAAGCAGACATCATTTCCGCTTGAGCTGAGAAGTTTGGGGAAGTTCGCGTCATGGGGGCTATGACACATTGTACAGCCCCCTACGGCAACAGGGCCGTGCACGTATTTGCCTGAAAGAATTTTTTTGTCATGGCAGAGAAAGCAGAGACCGGTCCCTTCAGCGCGGAGAAAGTATTTATAGGGCGACTGGTGGGGGTCGTGGCATTTAGTGCAGTTGCCCTCTTTTACGGGCTTGTGAATTGCGCTTTTAGTATCGACCTTCTCGTGGCACTTATAACAAATATCACTGGCTCTTTTGATAGGCGCGAATTTATGTTTTCCCTGGCTCGTATGACAATTGACACAATCGCCGACTGCTGCCGGACCGTGAACAAATTTATCCTTGCCCATGCGGCTGTGGCACTTGTCTGTAACACACGAATCCCCGGCGGCGTATGCGACCCGGCCTGTATTTGACAAAGCGCTGCAGCAAAGGAGGACAAACAAAAGTAACCCCAGGCTGAAGGCGACATTTCCGAATTTTTCCGAACCATTGCTTTTCATAAGAAACTCCTCTTTTTTCATAAATCTCCCGTTTCAGCCTCCCCGCATTCTGCAGCCATTATTTATTTCTTCCAGGCCGACTTAGCGCCCAAAGATCAGAACGCCGTCAAATAAGCATTTTCAATATTTTATTCCGCACAAGGAAAGAAGCAAAGTAGCTACAATTAACTACACAATAGGGAGAGAAAATGGCTATTTTCGAGAAGTGGTAGGCGTTAAACGGCCGCAGATTTATTCACACTGCACCTTTTATTTCTCAGATGGTAGCAGCAAGTTTTGCTACCAGGTCTCCGACGTCTGAAGTTCCCATTCCCATCTGACCTGCTGCCAGACTGCTGATATGTTTCCCGGTGACTTCCATCACCGCTTTTTCAATCGTTTTACCCGCGGCATCTTCTCCCAGATATTCAAGCATCATACCGCCCGCGCAGATGGCGGCAAGCGGGTTGATCACGTTCTTGCCCTTATATTTCGGGGCAGACCCCCCTATAGGTTCAAACATCGACACCCCCTGCGGGTTTATATTGCCGCCGGCCGCAATGCCCATCCCGCCCTGGATCATGGCCCCGAGGTCTGTGATTATGTCGCCAAACATGTTGTCCGTCACTATAACGTCGAACCACTCGGGATTTTTGACAAACCACATCGTGATTGCATCGACGTGCGCATAGTCGGCCTTTACATCAGGGTATTCCTTTGCGACCTCGTAAAAGGTCCTTTCCCAAAGATCAAAAGCAAACGTGAGCACATTGGTCTTTCCGCAGAGAGTGAGCTTGTTTGCCTTTTTTCTCTTTCTGCAGTATTCGAAGGCGTAGCGTATGCAGCGCTCGACTCCTTTACGGGTATTGATCGATTCCTGTATCGCAACCTCATCCTGGGTTCCTTTTTTTAGGGTTCCGCCGGCGCCGGCATAGAGTCCTTCGGTGTTTTCCCTGACAACCACGAAATCTATGTCCTCGGGTTTCTTGTCCTTAAGCGGGCAGTCTACTCCCGGGTAAAGTTTTACAGGCCTTAGGTTTATGTACTGATCAAGCTCAAACCTGAGTTTAAGCAGAATCCCTTTTTCCAGAATGCCGGGTTTTACATCGGGATGGCCGATTGCCCCCAGGAAGATGGCATCGAACTTCTGTAGTTCTTCGACAGCATTTGCCGGAAGCACTTCCCCGGTCTTTAGATACCTGTCGCCCCCGAAGTCAAAATAGGTCAGGTCGGTCCTGAATCCATACCGCTGGGAAACAGTGTTTAATACCTTAATCCCTTCGGCAACAACCTCCGGGCCTGTGCCGTCGCCGGGTACTACAGCTATTTTATATGATTTGGACATCTCTTCCTCCCGATATCAAAAAAGTCTGATATATTATCATATTGCCGTTGTTTCTTAGAAGTTTGACTGTTTTTGCTTGGTAAATTCGGCTTAAATACCTGAGGTTCAGTTCAGGTATTTAAGGTTGCGGAGGGTTTAATGGAAAAGTTTGAAGACGCCAGTTCATGCTGGAAGTTGATTTTATCCGATGTCAGAAAGAATAAGGCGCTGCTGTCGGAAATAGAAAAATTCGCCCGGGGAAATACAGCGCCTGCAAAAATTGTCTTCGGCACTTCAGGATGGCGCGGGGAGATAGGCACCGATTATACATTCAGAAATGTCCGTATTGTTACATCGGCAGTCATAGAGATGTTAAAAGACGGGGACAGCGATGTCATGAGTTCGCTTGGGGTTTCTGATTTCGAAGAGGTAAAAAGACGTGGAGTTATAGTAGGACATGACAACCGTTTCCTTGGTAAAGATTTCTCGATGGAGGTCCTGGGGCTTTTGCAAAAGGAAGGGATTAAATGCTGGTACGCGGGCGAGGCTCCCACGCCTGAGTTCTCTGCGGGAATCGAAATGCTGGATGCGGCCTGCTCGATAAACCTTACGCCTTCCCATAACCCGGCCAACTACGCCGGCTTCAAATTTAACCCCTCTGACGGCGGTCCCGCAGGCTCTGAGGTCACGTCAAAGATAGAGCAGATCGCAAACAGGATGATGGCTGAATCTTTCATGCCTGGGCCCGTCATGCCTCTTGAAGTGGAGAATATCGATCTTGCGTCCCTTTACGTCCGCTATCTAAATGAACGAAAGACGCTTGATTTAGGGCGGATCAGGGATTTTATTGAGACGACGGACTGCATAATATGTATCGATAATGTCCATGGAGCGACCAGAGGACGCCTCCAGAAGATACTGGGTGAGTGCGAAAGGATTGTATATCTCAGAACAAATGATGATTATCTGTTTGGCGGTGTCGCGCCTGAGCCGTCCGAAAGGAACATGGCCGGTGTGGAGGTCACCCTGAAGGACAGCGCTTCGAAGTTAAAACTGGGTGTAATCATGGACCCCGACGGCGACCGGATACGTTTCAGCGATGGAAATATTCAGATACCTATGAACTATTTCGGGGCCATGGCGTTACATTTCCTCCACGTTCACAAGGGTATTTCGGGGATTGTGGTCAAATCAGTCGGTACGAGCAATCTCGTAAACGCCATATCAGAAATGCTCGGAATTTCAGTTAAAGAGACAAAAGTGGGGTTCAAGAACTTCAGGCCTTATCTGCTGAAGTCTGCATCCGAAAGGGCGATAGTCGCCTTCGAAGAGTCTGACGGCATATCCGGGTATAACCATACTCTTGAAAAGGACGCGCTCTTCGGTCTGCTCCTTGCTATTGAGATGATGGCTGTCACCGGAAAAAATCTGAGTGAATATCTCAAAGAGATCATGGACGAATTCGGCTGTTACTATCCCGATCGCTCCGGAATCGAAGTGGACAAATCGCTCGTGGGGGGGCCGCTTGAAAGAAAACTTTCCTTTATCCGGCAACGAGATAAGGAAGGCACCGTCCTTAACATAGAAGGAAGCGAGAGGAAGGTCAAAGATGTCATTACCGTTGATGGAACGAAGCTTGTTTTTGACGACGGCTCGTGGCTTATGATCAGACCATCCGGTACTGAGCCTAAGGTCAGGTTTTATATAGAGGCTAGAACGGAGAAGGGAAAGAAGGCTGTATTTGAGGCCGCAAAGCAGATGACGATAGAGGCGCTGGAGATGTGAAACCGGATTCGCGATAAAGAATATAAATTAACGGCAGCGTGCTCATTTCCGACCCGGTATAGGGGCATGATGAATTATGCCCTTGACGATTGGGCTTGCGTGCGCGTCCATTGGGTTTGTTCTGACGGCAAGCGAGAAGAGGTAAGGGTAGTTGTATCTTAGATGTTCCATATAGAAAAGCCACTCGGAAAGAAGCTGTGTATAAGCCCGGCTGATATCGCCTCCCAGGTGGTCGTAATCTGTTTCCGGAAGACCGTCAAGCATGGCCCTGGCGGACAACTCCTCCGTCAGATGAAAGACGGCCCAGAGAAGGTCTGTAAACCTGTCATGATCCAAAAGGTTTGGGTTGGCAAGGAGTGTCAGGAGAAAATCCCGCTTTCCTTCAAGAAACCTTTTTAATTCTTCAAGGTCACCTCTTCTTGAATCTATCTTCGGGTGGATGGCACGTATTTGATTCGTTGCATATGCGAAATCCTTGTTAGTCCACGAGTCGGAGACAAGGAGATGCCGGACAAAGGCCGAGCGGTCGGAGCAGAAGCTGGAACAATGTTTCATAAGATGTGTTCCTACCTCGCTATAAAAGGCTCCGATAAGCATGTTAAGTTTTTTCATCAGGGCCTGCTTTTCCCTTTCGTTAAGAAGGCGGGCGATGATAAAAGTCACCAGAAGCACCTGGATGGGGACAAAGGCTATGTCCTGGAGCATGTAAAAGAAGGTGTCTTCCGCCCGATGAAATATGAGTATCTGGACAAAATAAGAAAGGACCGAAAAGCCGATCAAAAGACACGACAGAATTACATACCACCTCAGGTTCTCTAT
>JBAIXS010000289.1:0-7331 GCA_037916395.1 Candidatus Sulfobium mesophilum | reverse complement strand
GCCCGAAAGAAGAGTGATCACAGTAATCGCCATGGCCAGTATTAAGACCATGAAAGTATATTTTTTGAATGATTTCATACTAACCCCTTCTCATACAAATCTAAAAGGCATCCGGACCTGCAACCATCCCGGATGGGGCCACAGTCATCAAATTATGGCACAGTAATGAAAAGTAGTCAAGACACTTGGCCGTCCATCAAGGGGTATATAAGGGGGATCTTAGGGGGAGCATGCAGGAGTATGCTTGTTCTCGGCGAAGGATGGATAATTCCCCGGCATGCGCGACCCCTTCGATGTTTATTTAAAAAAGCGTAAAGAAGAAAATATGCAGCGTCTGAGATTGTCCGAAATACCAATTCGGCTGAGACTATAATAAACTTTATTGATTGTATGTCCTGGGAGACTGTATATAAGCGAGTTCAACTTTTCGCATTGACAACAAGAAATGTATTTTAGAGAAATCGTCCCGGAGCTTGCCCGCCTGAAGCGGGCAACAAAATGAGGGAGCAGACTTGCTCCTTCTTCGCGCAAGATGGTTAGATAAGATTAAAGCTGCCGCAGACCCGAACTACTTGAACCTAAGGGCTTTGACCCTCTTCTTTGCGGCCTCCCGTTTCTTTCTTTTCTCCTTGACAGAGGGCTTTTCGTAAAAACTCCTCTGCTTTATCTCCTTGAACAGGCCCTCCTTCTGGAGCTGCCTTTTCAGGGATTTCAGCGCCTTTTCGACGTCATTTCCGTAAACTTTTATATCCAAGCTTTATCTCCTGCCTCTGCCGCCACCGCCGAAGCCACGGCGCTCTCTTGGCTGCTGTGGTTTAGCCTCCGCGACTGACAGCGTCCTTTCCATAAATACGCTGCCATTAAGGGCTTCTATGGCCTTGCGGGCATCATCTTCTAACACCATTTCGACAAAGGCAAAACCCTTAGGATTCCCGGTATGTCTATCGGTGATTATCTTAACCGATTCTACTTCCCCGCTCTGCGCAAAAAGCTCTTTCAGGTCTTCTTCGCTTGCCTTAAACGAAATATTTCCGACATAAATCTTTTTTCCCATCTCTCTCTCCTATCCTCTTCACGGGGAAATAAAAACCCCAGAGCTTTTAGGGTCTCTGAGGTCATCATAACTCCAAAAGTTTCTGATCTAGTATAGACTAAAAGCGGTCCCGGTGTAAACTAACAAAACAGTGTTAATAAATAATCATCTTTTTCCTATGGAAAAAGCCTTCCCGACAAATCTGCCAATGCCGTAATAGTTGCGGCTGACAGGAGTAAATATAACGGGTTTGAGCTTTTCGATATCAGGCACATCACCTTCTCCGAGCACAGACTCGTCGGCCTTGATGTCCATCACTTCTCCGATGAACTGGGTGTGGATGCCTATTTCAATAGTCTGAAGAAGGCGGCATTCGATAACCAGCGGAAATTCCTTTATGTAGGGTGCGTTGACAAACTCTCCTTTCACCGGAGTAAGTCCGCTGCTCTTAAACTTGTCCTCATTCTTTCCGGAAACGGTGCCGAAGTAGTCAGCAGCCTTGATCTGAGCCTCGGATGGTATATTCACCGTAAAGGCCTTCTTCCCGATGAGATTTCCGTAGGTGTAGGTAACCTTTCTTACTGAAACAGCCAGACAGGGTGGCGTGGAGCAGCATATGCCGCCCCACGACGCAGTCATGACATTGGCCCTTCCTTCAGTGTCGTAAGTTCCGATCACCATGACAGGCGTGGGATATAATAACGTCTTAGCACCTAACGATTTCTTCATGACATTCCTCCGCATTTTTATAAAATTATATCAGCGAAAGCATATTTTATGAACAGTAGTTTAGTATTAACGGGACTCGCAGCTGCTTATGAGTCAGCCTGCCTGAGGCAGAGTGAAAAATTCTGCTTTCTCCCGCCTCACCTCATTTCCCGCCTTGTCCCGGTATATCAGTTCGTCAGTCTCGAGTTCATACTCGGGTACTTGCGTGTCATGCCATCGGTCCAGAAAGTACTGATAAAAAGGGTTATAAAGACAACCTGGGCTCCTTTCGTGCCTGAAGACGTATTCAGGCAGCTGCTGTATATCAACACCAGGGTGGTAATGACGGAGGAATGCATAATCACCAAGGATGGCCAGTTTTATAAGGGGGACTTCACGATAAAGCTTGAGACGGATGTCCTTTTGCACTTCCCTGAGACCCTTGAGAAATAATATACTTTGTGCTATCTGCTCACGAAAACTTTCCACCGTAATATCGGGTGAGGAGATACTTCTGGCACGTATCGCCGCCCCATCACCTGAAGGGTCCAGGAGCATAATTTTCGCCTCCCGGCATTTCTGTATAACCTGGTGAAGATCGCCGTATGGGTCAGCAAAAGTAGTAAACCCAGTCGAGCCGATCAGCATCACGTTCCGCGAGAAACCGTTTTTTTCTTTCAGCTTCCTCAGCCTGGCCCGGTCAATGAGACCGCTTCCGCGCCCCATGGCAAAAAAGCCGGCCTCTTTAGCCATCCTCGATAGTCTCTTGTTCTTCATGTCTTTCATAATGAAGTTGAAAAAAAGGATCAGGAAAACAGCTGTGGCAATCTCTATCGAAATAAGGAATATCTTCTCGTTTTCAATCACTGCCCAGTATCCGAGGAATTTTCCCGCCACAAACTTTGCCGTATAGGGCAATGACAGCGCTACGGCAGCGCTGAGTACAACAACAGCGACATGATACAAGATATGAGAAATGCTCTTTAGAAGTTGCACTTTTGTTAACCTCCATTAATAAGTTGTTTTCGGTAAGTTAGAAAATCAGGAAAGGACAATGAGGGCAGTAACCAACAAAAAGGCGATATCTGAACTTATGCTGTCTCCGCCGTCTGATATTTTTTCGCAAAGCGCGGCCACAAGCTTCACTTCTCCGTCATCCATACTGTAGATTTTTTCTTTTGATTTTTCGAGAAGCTTCCTGTCATGAATCTTTTCTGTAAGAACCGGGAGGATCTTGGATATTTCCAATTTGTAGGCAGTTCCACGCAACACCGGCGGTGTCTGCGCAACCGGGGCGCCGGATGCCGGCACCGGGCAGGCATATAAATGCGCAAGAGATATAAAGGACAATACAATCACGTATCTCAGAGCTGAGATCATTTTTTTTCTCAACATTACCCCTCCTCTCTTATCGATTCTTGTCCGAATGTTCGTCTCAAAATAAGACAGCCTGGCTGCGGTCCCAAGCTCTCTTTATTGGTGGCAGTCTACCTTCGAAAGATTAAACGGGAATTAAGAAAGGATTAAAAAAAATTCATACAGGAATGCGGCCACACTTCATGCCCTCTTCTTTTCTTTCTCGCCTAAAAGCAAGCCTGCATCAGAATCGGCCAAGAACAGGAGGCGTCCGCTTTCAGGTGAAACCAGCGAGGCCGGAAGAGAAGAATCCATTTCTTTAACAACGGCCCTCAGCACTTTCGCCTTTTCCCTTCCCGTCGCAAAAAAAATAACGTTCCTTGCCCTGTTAAGCACTGGAAGCGTAAGTGTTATCCGCATATGCTTCTTCCTGCCGGCAGAGGCAGCGATCGCAAGGCGTTTTTTTTCCCTAACGGCGGCACTGTCTGGAAAGAGTGAAGCGGTATGGCCGTCGGTTCCGATACCGAGCATGACAAGGTCGAATTCAGGAAGAGCGCCGCCTGAGAGTCCAAAGAAAAGTGCAATATCGTTCTCATAACGCTCCGCAGCGGACGCCGGGTCACTAAGATCGGTCTGTATGTAATGGATGTTTTTGCTAGGTATGCGTACACAGTTTAGAAGTGTTTCTTTGATCATCCGGAAGTTGCTGTCTTTGTCTGTGTCGGGAACAAACCGTTCATCCACTAAAAAGACATGGGGTTTACGCCACCGCGGGCCAGCCCCCCCCGGCCCGCCAGTCTGCGGTAAAAATCCACAGGTGTCTTTCCTCCTGACAGGGCGACAGCAAAATATCCGCGCAGCCGTATTGCCTCAGATGAAATGTCCCTCCACTTGGCGATGGCAAATTCGGCCATCTTTTCAGGGTCCTCAAAGACGAAGGTGAACCGCCGATTGCTCACCTGATCAATGAATTCCAGTCATGAGAAAATTTCTCCATCCCTTTCACCGTCAGGTCATGACTTATATCGAACATTCGCCAGTCTTTCCTGAGACTAATCTGCCTATAAGGGATTTTCTGCAGGCTTCCAGCGTCGTAAACATACTCGTCGCCCGGAACCGGCAGCCCCATTTCGACCCATTCCTTCAATATTTCGAAGGGCGCAGTAATAATGTCTGAGCCGAGTTTCAGAGCGTACAGAAAATGATTAATATTTCTGACACTGGCTGTAAGCACTTCCACATGTCCGTCTCCTTCTTTGTACATCCTCACCACATTGGAGACGACGTCCATGCCGTTTTCACCCCTGTCGTCCAACCTTCCGACGAAAGGCGAAACGAACACATCTCCTTTTTTTGCGCCCAGTGTAGCTGCGTAGACTGCCGCTGCCTGCTCTTGCGAAAAACAGAGTGTCAGATTAACCCTCATACCGTCCTTGACCGCCTGCTCGGCGGCTTTAAGCCCTTCAGTCGACGTCGGAAATTTAACGTGGGCGTTCGGTATCCACGAATACATTTCCTTCGCCTGCTTCAGCATCGCTTCGGCTTTTGTAGTAGGGTCTGAGTATACCTCAACCGAGATGGAGCCCTGGGGAATCATCGAAGATATTTTTTTTACGACATCCCGGTAAAAATCGTATACCTCTTTCTCAGTAAATTTGCCCCCATGCGCAAGGTGCCCTTGTGCACCCGGATTTTTTGATATGAGAGTCGGGTTAGTCGTCTGTCCGTCGAGGAACCCGGCCAGTCTGATGATCTCTTTTGTCTCATCCTGGTTTCCGCTATCTATGAATATTCGCGTCTTTAGGTTCTTGGGCCTCATATAAGCTCCTTTACTTTATTGATAATAGCATCCCTTGATATCTCCTCATAGTCCAGAAGTTCTCCGGGCCTGCCGCTCTTCGGCATCTTTCGCACGCAGAGCGAGTGCACCGGCACATCGATGTCCGTCACAAGGCTTCTGACGGTCTCGCCGATGCCTCCTTCTGAGAAATGGTCTTCAACAGTAACAAATGCCTGAACCACGCCGGCGGCCTTCTTAAGGGTCTCTTTGTCGGCAGGCTTGATGCTGTAAAGATCTATCACACGGATTAAGACTCCCTCTTTATTGAGAGCCTCATATGCTGCAAGTGCCTCGTGGACAGTAATGCCGGCTGCAATCACTGCAACTGTATCCCTGTCGCTTTGTCTGAGCACCTTCGCCCCGCCTATCGGAAACTCCTCGCTCGTTTTATAGATGATAGGGGTATCAGTTCTGGTCGTCCGGATATAAACAAGGCCTTTGTGCTTTGCGGCCTCTTCCACGACCTTTTCCGTCGAGACAGCGTCCGAGGGATAAAGTACCACGCTGCCCAATATAGTCCTGAACATGGCAATGTCTTCGAGTCCCATCTGGGAAGGTCCGTCTTCGCCGATCGACACTCCGGCATGGGAACCGCAGAATTTTATACTGGCGTCAGAATACTGGCTCATCCTTATCTGGTCAAACGCCCTTGTCATAAACGCGGCAAAGGTCGAAACAAAGGGTATCTTTCCCCTCCGCGAAATCCCCAGTGCGGCGCCGACCATGTTCTGCTCGGCTATGAACATCTCAAAAAACCGCTCCGGATGCTTTTCTTTAAAGACATCGGAAAAAGTTGAATTGCTTACCTCCGCATCCAGGACGACCATATCGGGGAATTTGGGAAAAAGGCGAGCCAGTGCGTTGCCATACGCCTTCCTGGTTGCAACGGGTTTGTCGGCAAGGTAAAGAATCTTCTGTGGGGGCTGCGGTTGCAGCGCCGGCAGTCTCGAATTTTCGGGGACTGCAATCTCTCCACGGACCGACATGTCGACCTCTCCCAATTCTGTCAGTGCCTGCTTTAGCTGCTCCTTGTTGAGTGGTTTCCCATGCCAGCCGTTTTTATCCTCTATGAAAGAAACTCCCTTTCCCTTGATAGTCCCTGCGATGACCATAACCGGGCGTCCTTCGGCCTGTGTCGCCTTCCGATATGCAGCCATTATCTCATCAATATTATGACCGTCGATCACGATCGTCTCCCATCCGAATGACGATATGCGCTTCTCATAGGCCCCGAGATCGCGACCGTACATCGTCTCCCCGCGCTGACCGAGGCGGTTGACGTCTATTATGCCGATGAGATTGTCAAGCTTATAGTGCGCAGCTATCTGCACAGCCTCCCACTGCGATCCTTCGGCCATCTCGCTGTCGCCCAGGAGAACATATGTCCTGTAAGAGAGCTTGTCTAAATACTTTGCGTTCAGCGCCATCCCCAGACCAATGGGAAGCCCTTGCCCCAACGAGCCCGTAGCTGCTTCGGCATATCGAAATGCCGGCGTCGGATGCCCCTCGAGAGGGCTGCCGAACTTTCTCATCGTCTTTAGCTCCTCTTCTGAAACGCGGCCCGCCGCAGCCCACAATGCATATAAAAGCGGGGAGGCGTGCCCTTTTGAAAAAATTAGACGGTCGTTATTGGGATGCTCAGGATTGTCCGCGTCAAACCGGAAGGTCCCGCCGAACAAAAGGCATGACATCAGATCAGTTGCTGACAACGATGACGTTGGATGACCGGAGCCCGCTTCAGTGGTTGAAACAAGGATATAATAACGGACCAGTTTGGCAATCCTGGCTAACTGTTCACTCTCAGTCATATCTCCCCCATTATCATTATGTTATTGTCAGTGCTTAACGATTTCAGCGCCTCAGAGAATGTCTTTTCTTCATTGTAACAGGCATTATGGTGATGTCAACCGAACGAATTGCCTCATTGAAAAACGAGACGAAAGGGAATCGTTGCCTCAAATAAGAAATCGATACGAAAAATCTTTGAAAATGTCTTCTATAGGCAGGGCTATGGAGGCGGAATTGGTCCGATAACTACAACTTTTACCGTTCGTCATTCCCCGACTTGATCGGGGGATCCAGTGCTTTCAGTGTATCCGGATACCCGGGTCAAGCCCGAGGGTGACAGATAGAGACTTTATAGACAAACTCTGTGTACCTTATTTTCTGACAACTAAGAAGACGATGGCTGATGCGCAAATAAGGTCGGCCGCCTAATCTGTTACCACACGATTGCGCCCGGATAATTTGGCTTTATACATCAGCTGGTCAGCCCGTCTGACCAGATCTTCCACAGTGTCTTCCATTTTTGAGACGGTGGCGCCAATGGAAACCGTGACATTAATTAATGCCTGCCCCTCATAAAAATTCGATTTTTCGACGAGCCTGCGGAGC
>JBAIXS010000288.1:0-3376 GCA_037916395.1 Candidatus Sulfobium mesophilum | reverse complement strand
AGCTTTTCAGTTATAGCTTTTACAAAGACAGATCCTTCTTTTGTGATCATAGGAGCTGGCATCATCGGGGCGATATTATTGTGAGAGGTTATTGCTGAATCATAAGCCGGTCAATACGCATCTTTTTTTCTCTTTCTTTAGACTCGGAATGACTGCCTTCGGCGGCCCCGCCATGGTCGCTTACATAAAAGAAATGGCGGTAAATGGTCAGAAGTGGCTCGATGAAGATACATTTAGGGACGGCGTTGTCCTTTGCCAGTCCATACCCGGAGCTACGGCCATGCAGACTGCCGCTTATGTTGGGCTTAGATCAAACGGGATCCAGGGGGCATTCTCATCGTTTGTCGGCTTCGGATTGCCGGCTTTTGTCTTAATGTTGGTTCTTTCCTCGTTGTATGAAAAGTATAACGACATCCCCATAATCATCTCCCTCTTCAGCGGCCTGCAGGTGATAGTAGTTGCCATAGTTTTAAATGCCGCCTATTCTTTTGGGAAGGGGACATTCAAGAATTACAAAGACATTATTCTGGCCATGGCTGCAGCCGCGCTGCTTTGGGCAGGGATCAGCCCATTTATTGTAATCATAGGAGCTTCCTTGGCCGGAATGGTGTTTCTTAGAAGCGCAGGCGCAGTTCCCTTATCCGCCGGCGGCAAGCAAATTAACAGATTCAGAGTCAGACAACTTTACGCGTTTCTCTTAACTTTCCTCTTAATATTTATTTCTCTCTATTTCATAGATGAGAGATTGTTTGATTTGTCTGCGCTTATGATGAGGATCGATTTGTTTGCTTTTGGCGGAGGTTTTGCCTCTGTCCCATTGATGCTTCATGAGGTAGTTGATATCAGGGGCTGGATGGACAGCACGACCTTCATGGACGGCATAGCTCTTGGACAGGTCACACCAGGACCCATTGTCATCACTTCAACCTTTGTGGGATACTTGACCCAAGGAATAGTTGGAGCATTTGTAGCGACTATATCAATCTTCGCGCCCTCTTTCCTGATGGTTATTGCCACAACACCCATCATGGACAGGCTGAGGAATTCAATATATTTCCATGGCGCGACTAAAGGGATACTCACCTCCTTTGTTGGACTCCTTTTCTTTGTTACCATAAAATTCGCCTCGGCCGTGCCTTGGGACGTTATGAAGGTTTTATTAGCATGTGTAGCCTTTGCCGCTCTTCTGAAGAAGATAGACATTGTCTATATCGTTCTCATTGCAGCATTTATTTCAGTTATCATATTTTGAAATGAGGCGGGAGACAGATGACGTAGAGCTAATAAGAGGATTCAAGGACGGCGACGTATCATCTTTCGAACAGCTTGTCCTCAAATATCAGGATAAGGTTTACAATCTTTGTCGCCATATGCTTGGCAGTGCCCATGATGCCGACGACGCCGCTCAGGATACATTTACCAAAGCCTATCAGAATCTGAACAACTTTAGACCCGAGGCTTCCTTTTACACGTGGTTGTATCGCATCGCTGTAAACACCTGCCTCGACTACAAGAAGAGACCTTTCTTTCAATCAATCTTTGGCAGCCATGTAGAAGGTGACAACGAATCTGGTATTGAACCGGTTTCTGGCGAGCCATCACCGGAAAAACTTTACGAATCAAAGCAGTTAAGGTATGCATTAGGAACGAGTTTAGGAAAACTGTCCCTCAAACTAAGAGCAGTAATCATTCTAAAGGAAGTAGAAGGCCTTTCATATGAACAGATAGCAGGGGTCCTCGATGTCTCAATCGGGACAGTGAAGTCGAGAATATCCAGGGCGAGGGAAGAACTAAAAGAATTGATGAAAGAATTTAGGGAACAAAAATGAAACCTCGTTCGTTTAATAGGTAAAGGGAGGAAAAGATGAAGTGCTCCAAGGCACGAAGGCTTATATCACCTTATATTGATAGTGAACTGTCGTCGGGCGATAGGAATAAGCTTGAAGATCACATGAAGGTCTGCGAAACCTGCCGAAATATGGTTAAGGAGACCCAAGCATTGCATCAAGTATTCGTAAATACAGAAAAATTTGAAGCGCCTTACGGATTCCGCGCGAGAGTTATGGCCAATGTTAAGACAGCGAAGCTCGGCTGGTTTCCAAGGATTCCTATTCCGATCCGGCTTGCAGAGGGTGCCGTAATCCTTCTTCTTATTGCCATCGGCATAATAACAGGTTCATTCTTAGTGAAAGGTTTCCTTCCTCAAAGGATGGGAAACGAGCTGGCTTCACTCCATCTTGAGGTATTCGATTCGGCGCCTCCAGGTACGCTGGGCAGCGCGTACCTTGCTATGACGGGGGAAAGAAATGAAAAATAGCACTCTGAAATTTCTTCTCTTGGCTTCCCTGATATTGAACATATCCTTCATCGGTGCAGCAGGATATCAGTATTACAAACAATCGACCTACTGGACCTCGCCTTTCGGATACAAAGTCCAAAAGGGACATTTCCTATTTGAAGAGCTTTCCCTGGGACCGGAACAGTTAAAGACAATGAAGGAGAGTGCCACCAAATTCAGGACGATAATCGATAGCAGAAGAGAAGAGATTGCGGCAAAAAGGAAAGAACTCATGACTCTCCTGCGCGAGGACAATCCTGATAAAAAGGCGATTGAGACCGAAATGTCCAGCATCAGCGGGATGCAGGAACAAATGCAAGCTATGATAGCAGCCCATGTAGTCGACATGAAGAGCAAGCTTGATAAGGATCAGCAGAGGAAATTTCTTGATTTGATAGAAAATGCCATGACCGAAGGGGGACGGACAGGATGTCCTCCCATGCAGCAGAATTGATGGGCAGCGAAACGCCCGAATAAGGGGCATAATACTAAAGGGGGTAGGCTTAATGAAATTGTTTAGTAACAAAAAGAAGATTGTGGGCGTTATTTTAGTCGTGTTTACGCTTGCATTTTTGGGCTATAGGATCTTCTGGTATCGTCCCCCAGTAGCTGCAGTCATCGTAAAGACAGCCGAGATACACGGCAAGGTCCATGGACCTGGCACTGTACAGTCCAAGGTGCCTGTCACGGTAAGCGCCAAGATTACCGGCATTCTGGAAAAGCTCTATGTAGATCAGGGAGAAAACGTGAAGAAAGGTCAACTTATTGCTGAACTCGACTCTGCCGAGCTAAGGGCCAAGGAGGCTGCAGCGCGTTCAGCACAAAATCGCGCCGAACGTGACCTGGCGCGAGCGAAGGCTGATCTGGTAAAGTCTGAGGCCAATCTTGCATTGGCGCAAAGCAATCATCGGAGGGACTCGGAACTGGTCAGACCAGGATATATCTCACAGGCCGCCTTTGACAATACATCTACTGCCCTCCGGGCTGCCGAGAGCGATGTTGCAGCGAATCAGGCTGCAGCGAAGGCCCTTGAGGCGG
>JBAIXS010000287.1:0-20300 GCA_037916395.1 Candidatus Sulfobium mesophilum | reverse complement strand
GAGGGTGAAGAACCTTACCGCTTCATCGTTGATGAGGCTGTCAAGCTCAAAGCCGATATGATAATTATGGGAAGCCACGGGCGTACGGGCTTAAAGAGACTCATGATGGGAAGCGTGACTTCACGGGTCATTGGTCATGCTCCATGCAAGGTCCTGGTTGTTCCATATTAGGCATTGCGACATTCATAGACAGGTTTGTTATTTTCAGGGCTTATCGGTAAAATTACAGATCATCATAACTCAGGAATAATGACATCCTGAAGGGATCAGGGAAGTCAGCTCTATATAAGAAGGCATAATGTCTTTAAAGAAAAAGATAATCATCAGTTTTCTGATCAGCGCCATAATAAGCGCGGTGCTGGCCATATCCGCTTATTTCAATTTCCTTGGCATAAGGAAAGAAATCAGGTATCTCGAACTGTCAGATACCGTACGCTCGAAATCACTTCTTCTGAGGAGACACGAAAAAAACTTTCTCCTTTACGGCGACAGCAAAGAGAGCGATAACGTCCACCTGTACCTGATGGACCTCAGGTCGACACTTTCACAGATAAGCCCTTCTTACAAAACCGGCAGTGTCGTAAAACTGCAGGCGAAGATAGAAGAATACGGCCAGACGTTCGGCAGCATCGAGAGGCTGAAATGGGACTTTCAGGCGAAATTCAACATGCACAAGCAGACATATTCACAATACAGAATTTTTTTCAGGCTGATAGAGTCGACCTTCCTTGAGCAGCCGCTCGTTAACGCAGAACTGGTTGAAACTCTTTTCTCCCGCGGAGGAAGCGACAGGCTTATAGAGGACCTCAAGCAGCTGGATGCGGAGATAAATGCGCTTCGCAAAAACGGAGAGGAAATACTGATCATCTCCACCGATATCGATAAATCGGCCAGGGAAAAGGTCGAAAGCACCATTCGTTTTTCCCAGACGGCTGTACTTATACTTTTCCCAATGTTTCTGGCGGTGGGCCTCGCCGCCTTATTTGTGATAAGCCAGAGCGCGGTGAGAAGACTCAAGATACTGACCGAGGCTATAGAGAAGACCGGCAAAGGAGATTTCTCGTCCCTGTCAGTGCCTGTGCAGCAGGACGAGGTAGGCGTACTCATTAACGCATTTAATAAAATGGAAGGCGACCTGATTGCCCGCGACAAGGAGATAGTCAAAAAAAACGAGGAGCTTCTTCAAAGCAGGAAACTGGCCTCAATCGGCACCCTCGCCTCTGGAGTGGCACATGAACTGAATAATCCCCTTAATAACATTTACCTGGCAGCGCAGATACTGTTAAGAGAAATCGGCGAGGAAGAATGCAACCACATGATCAAAGGAACGGTTAGCGACATCTTTTCGCAGACCTTGAGGGTCAAGAGAATTGTAAACGACCTCCTCGAATTTTCAAGGGAGAAGCCGCCCCAACTTAAGAAAATAAATGTGACCGAAATTATAGAAAACGTGATCGGCCAGATGAAGTCCTCCGGCGAGATAGCCAACATAAGCTATAATATCGACGGTCCTGACACCTTTGAAATTGAGGCGGACAGACATCTCCTGGAACAGGTATTCATTAACCTTCTCGGCAACGCAGCAGATGCAATGGAAGGCAAGGGACGGCTGAATATTTCGGTTGAGGGAGAGAATTCGTCCGCTGTCATTAAAATAAGCGACACCGGAAAGGGGATCAGCACCAGGGACATATCGAGAATATTCGATCCCTTCTTCACTACAAAAGAGAAAGGAACCGGGTTGGGTCTGGCGATAGTATACAGTATAATTGAAAAGCATAAAGGCAAAATTGAGGTAACGAGTGAACCCTACAAGGGGACTACTTTCACGATAACACTGCCGGTAAGACATGAAACTTAAGATATTAATCGCCGATGACGAGGAGATCACGCTTAAACACCTGACCTATGCCCTCCAAAAAGACGGCTATGATGTCTCGGCCGTAAAGAACGGCCTCGACGCGCTTAAGAAGATCGAAGCCGAAGAGTTCGACGTCCTTATAGCCGATATAAAGATGCCGGGCATGGACGGAATCGCCCTTCTCTCAACGGTCAAAGACAAATATCCGGCTGTAGAGGTTATTATCATCACGGGTTTCGGCAGCATAGAATCTGCCGTAAACGCCATGTCAAAGGGGGCAACCGATTACATTACAAAGCCCTTCAACCTCGATGAACTTGGCGTCAAGATAAAAAAGATCGAGGAAAAAAAAAGGCTTGAAAAAGAGAATATAGCCCTTAAGGTCTCCCTCAACCCCCGGCTCCCTTCCTCAGAGAAAAATACTGTCGGCGGGTTCTCGTTCATAGCAAAGAGCAAGGTGATGAGACGGGTAATAGACATTCTCTCCGGAATTCGCAACTCAGACTGTAATGTTTTGCTGACAGGGGAAAGCGGAACAGGAAAGGGACTTGTTGCAAAACTGATCCATTACACCAGCGCCCGCAAGGAGAGGCCCTTTCTTGCGGTGAACTGCGCGATCTTCACTGAAGAACTTCTTGCCAGTGAACTTTTCGGCCACGAAAAAGGCGCATTCACAGGCGCGGTAGTTGCGAAACAGGGCCTGCTTGAAATCGCCGACAACGGGACCCTTTTTCTCGATGAAGTAGCCGAAATGTCGACGTCCTTACAGGCAAAGCTTCTTAAGGTAATCGAGGACAAGGAGTTTATGCGCGTCGGCGGCACACGATCAATAGCTGTCGACGTAAGGTTCATCGCCGCCTCAAACCAAAACCTCGGCACGCTCATCACTGACGGAAGGTTCAGGGAGGACCTTTACTACAGACTGAATGTGATGGATATATATATCCCCCCTCTTAGGGAAAGGAAAGAAGATATCGTTCCATTGAGCAAATTTTTCCTTGAAAAACACTCAAGGAAAGAGGGCAAAAGGATCACCGGCTTCAGTGATGAGGCGATGGGCATATTAACGTCTTATGGTTTTCCAGGCAACGTAAGAGAACTCGAAAATATAATCGAAAGGGCTGTGATTCTAGAGAATACAAGCCTTGTCACCCAGGGAAGCCTGCCGCAGACTATAAAGCTGTTTAAAGTTGAAACAATAGATCCCAACAGACTAAAAACTATTGACGAGCTCAACAAAGACTATGCTGAACAAATACTGGAATATGTCGACAATAATAAATCCAAGGCCGCTGAGTTGCTTGGAATATCAAGGACAAGCCTCTGGCGGATATTAAAAAAGTAGCTCGCCTCGGAAAAGAGGGGCGTCCGCAATATCTATTTACACGCCATCAATTATAAATTCTTACCCGGCCTCCATGAAGAAAGTTAACCACAGCATCCGGCGATTTGTCCTATTCGGGAAGGTGTGGCGCGAAGGTTCGTAATTACAAATACACCATGGTAAATACCCCATCATCTCTATCCCGTCATTCCCGCGCAGGCGGGAATCCATTCTTTTCAACCATGTCGTGAATCCTCCGGTTAAGCCGGAGGATGACAACACGAGAATAAGACTCTAGGCTAAGCGATATTTACTGGACAATCCCCGGCTTCTGTTATAAAACGTTCACTCGCGTTCCAATCTGAAACAGTACTTTCGGTTGTTTCTTTTATGTTTCCTTTTATTATCAGATAGTTATCTATTGGCACGACTCTTGGAATACTAAGATTGAAAGAACAAAAGGAGGCGTAAGATGATGGAAAAAATATTATTCGTAACAAGAGGAGGTGAAGACTGCGACAAAGGTTTCTCCTATGCCCTTGAGCTTGCAAAAGCGCTTAAATCGGGAATAGCAGTTCTCGTGGTATACCCCAGACAGATGCTAAGCAGCTTTGAGGACGTAATGTCGGCTGCCGCCTTTGCAGAGGCGGGGGATTTTGACACCGTAAAAACCCTTATGGACGCTCAAGAACACGATCTCAGGGAAACAGAGAAGCAAAAAATAGGCGAGATGAGTGCAAGAGCCAGAGATATAACGGTCAATCTCACCCATCGAGTGGCATTGGGAGACGTCGCAGCAGCTATTAAAGAATACCTGAAAGACAAATCCGGCGTGGATATGGTTCTTCTGAGCCCAAATCTGGCCGGCAACAAGAAAATATTAGATCTGAAAAAACTGATGAAAAACATCTCAAAACCTATCGTCAATATAACGATGCCTGCAAAGGCTGAGGCATAACATTAAGAAAAGGAGGAAATGAAAATGAAGACATTCGCAAGATTATCTGAAAGGTTCGACGACATTATGTCAGCCGTAACATTTGCTCAAGCCGGTGAGGTGGAAACCGCAAGAGCGCTCCTGCACAAGCCGGAATGCACTAAGGAAAGGATCTCGACAAGAAGAGACAGGGACGTAAGGATTGCAGCTAAAAGCGCCAGGAAGTAACTTCACAAATACACTATAACGGAGGAAATATGGCATCGAACAACCAAAACACAAGGAAAAAGCCCTATGGGGCTCTGCTCCTCATGGGGCTTCTCTCAGCAGGACTCTATATCTATTTGCTTCTGAATCAGGCTACTGTCAACAAATACATGTCAATGGGAGGTTTATATGCTTTTTTGCCTATAGGAATTGCATTTATATTCTCTTATGTACACGGTTCATTTACCGGTAATTTCTGGACAGTATTAGGGATCGAGGCCTCGAAAAAGAAAAAGGAGGTTAGATAACATGCACGACATCGCAAATATGGCATTCAACTTCATCAACATTGATGCGGGAAGCGTAATCTATCTTTTTCTCGTAGGTTTTGTAGGCGGCCTCGTAAGCGGTTTCATCGGCTCGGGCGGCGCATTTGTGATGACCCCGGCAATGATGAGCATGGGCGTTCCCGGTCTCGTGGCGGTTGCGAGCAACATGTGCCATAAATTCCCGAAGGCACTTATAGGTGCAATAAAGCGCGCAAAGTACGGACAGGTGGATGTTAAGCTGGGAGTAGTCCTCGGCATATCGGCTGAGGCAGGGGTCCTCTACGGCGCACACATTCAGGAAGGCATCAAAAAGAGTTTCGGCGAAGCGGGTTCAAACCTGTATGTCAGCGCAGCGTTTGTTGTCATCCTGGCGATAGTAGGCGGATTCGTGCTCTGGGACGCATGGAAGACATATAAATCCGGCAATACCAGTGCAGAAGAAAAGGTGACCAAGCTTGCAAAATGGGTGCAGTCTGTCAACATACCCGGCACGATGGTCTACTTCAAGAGCTTGAATGCCAGAATATCCGTTCTCTTTACCATACCATTAGGCTTCGCGACCGGCATGCTTGCCGCAACAATCGCGGTCGGAGGTTTCATCGGGGTCCCGTCGATGATCTATGTAATGGGCGCATCGAGCCTCATGGCGTCGGCAACTGAGCTTGTAATCGCCTTTGTTATGGGTTTAGGCGGATCATTTAAGTACGCAATGCACGGCCTGGTTGACATCAGACTTGCCATGATAATACTGGGCGGCTCTTTATTCGGAATCCAGCTAGGCGCAATAGGCACGACCTATGTCAAACCCTTCATGATCAAGGTCGTTATGGGTGTTATCATGGTAATAGTTCTTTTCAGCAGGGGTCTGATGGTGCCGGTCTATCTGTCGCAGTTGGGCCTGATCCAAACGCTGGATGTATCAACTGTAAAGCTCCTCAAGAGCACCAGCTTCGCAATCATGATCGCAGCGCTTATGATAGGGGCCTTTATTGTTCTGAAGGCAATGTGGCAGGGCCGCCGTGCGGAACGGATGACTGCCCAGGAGGCATTCGAAACAGCTAAGATATAGGTATGGGGAAATACAAAAAGATACTGGTCGCCTACGACGGCTCTTCATCCGGAACGAATGCTCTTCTTCAGTCATTCAAACTGGCTGCCGAGGAAAAATCCTGGATAACCGTGGCGACGGTAGTCCCGGCGTACGAAGGTGACATCAACCTGATAGCTGTAAGGGACATTCATCAGGCATTGAGACGCCCTGGGGAGGAAATACTCTCCAGGGCCAATGTTTTGGCAAAAAAAGAAGGCGCCCTCATAAAAACAGTGCTTGAGGAAGGAGAGGCTTACGACAGAATTGTCGACCTCGCCGAGGCTGAAAACTGCGGGGTCATTGTTATGGGAAGACGGGGATCCTCCTCCAAAGAAAAATCGCACATCGGCAGCGTTACAGCCCGTGTTATAGGCCTTAGTCAAAGAGACGTGCTCGTTGTTCCGGAAGGAACTAATATCGGATGGAAAAAGATATTGATCGCCACTGACGGCTCCCGCTACAGCGAACTCGCTACCGAAAGAGCGATAGATTTTGCGAAGTCCTACGGAGGTTCTCTCACAGTAGTCTCTATTGTTGACGTCCCGGCGGAATTTTACGCTGAGGCCCCTGCCGCGGTGGACAAGCTCATCGAGAATGCAAAGGGCTTTGCTGCCGCCGCAAGGGAAAAGGCTGAGGCCAATAACGTTGCGGCCTCCAGTTTTGTGGGGGAAGGCGATGCATTTGAAATCATCACGAAGCTCGCGGACAAGGAAGCAATCGACGTCATCATCATGGGCAGTCATGGTAAGACAGGGCTTAAAAGGCTTCTTATGGGGAGCGTCGCCGAAAAGGCCATAGGTCATGCCCCCTGTCCAGTGCTCGTGGCAAAGGGATAAAAAGGTAGAGATAATCCTGAAATCTCTAATAGGCCTGTCGTCTCAACGACAATAAAATTCTCATTCCAACACACCTTTTTGCAGACCTCTGAACAGACCAAAAGAGAAAGTCCTCTAATATCTGAAAAAAATTGAGTGTCAAAAAGGGCATAGAATATGAGCGGTTTTTTTTCACGATACTCAGAGGTCGAAGACCGAGAATAAGCGAAAATACTATCACCTTTCATTGTTATCATAGTTAGTTGATAACGTGCTTTAGGAGTCTGAAACAACTATGAATAAGGCAGACCCAAAGTGATTCGGGTTTTGGGCTCTCCTTATGAGTTATAATTACCGGTATGCTTTTTGAAGAACTGAATATCCCTGAACCCGTCATAAGAGGCATCAGGTCAGCAAAATTCACGCGCTGCACACCCGTGCAGGCTGCAGCGCTGCCCGTGGCGCTCTCAGGCAAAGATGTTGCTGTCCAGGCCCAAACCGGCACCGGAAAGACGGCGGTCTTCCTTATAACCCTCTTCTCCCGAATGCTGATTAAGCCGGGGCCCGGGAGGGGGCCATCTCCGCGCGCTCTTATCGTGGCCCCCACAAGAGAACTTGTAGCACAGATAGACGCCGAGGCACGGAGACTCGGGCAGTTCACGAACTTTTCAATCGCGCCGGTTTTTGGCGGAATGGATTACAGGAAACAAAAAGAATCCCTTGGCAAAGAGGTCGATATTATCATCGGCACCCCAGGCAGGCTGATAGACTATCTCAAGCAGCGGGTCTACAGCCTCAAGAAAACGGAATTCCTGGTTGTAGACGAGGCAGACCGAATGTTCGATATGGGCTTTATCAGTGATCTCCGGTTTATTCTTAGACGGATGTCGCCATATGACAAGCGGCAATCGATGCTCTTTTCAGCGACTCTATCCGCAAGGGTCATGGAGCTATGCTACGAACATATGAACCTGCCCCAGAAGATTGAGATCTCGCCGGAGCAGGTGACAGTAAAACTCATCACTCAGGAGCTTTATCATGTCGGCAAGGACGAAAAGCCCGGATTTCTTTTGGGGATTCTGAAAAGGGAACCGCACGGACGAATACTGGTCTTTGTCAATATGAAGTCGACGGCAGAAAAACTCGAGGCCCTTTTCAGGGCAAATGAAATAGCCGCCGCATCGATCACCGGAGACCTTCCACAGCTTAAACGAATGAAAATACTGTCTCGATTCAAAGAGGGCAAACTGCCCATTCTTGTTGCAACTGACGTGGCAAGCCGCGGCCTCCATATAGAAGGAGTAACCCACGTCATTAATTACGATCTTCCGCAGGACAGCGAGGACTATGTTCACAGGATAGGCCGCACCGCAAGGGCCGGTGAAGCAGGGAAAGCGATAAGCTTTGCATGCGAAGACTACGTATATGCCCTTGAAGACATAGAGGAATACATCAAACAAAAGATACCCGTCAAACCTGTCGAAGACAGCATGGTGATAACGGATTACAGAAAACCTGTCCTGCAGCGACACAAAGACCATACAGGGCTGTTTCGCGGGAAAATAAGGAATAAAGACAGCGGCGGCAAACAACGCAGCAGCGACGCCGGGAAAAGGAGACATCCGAGGAGGCCGCAGAAAAAGGATTGACCGGGCTGTCTTTTAGAAATCAGGAGGTGTTATGGATAAATTCAAAGGCGTGACGGTTCTCAGGAAGGCAAATGTTTATTTCGATGGAAAGGTAACAAGCAGAACAATCCTGTTCGAAGACGGATCAATGAAGACGCTTGGCATAATGTTGCCCGGAGAATATGAGTTTAATACGGCAGATAAAGAACTGATGGAAATCGTGTCAGGGGAACTTGAAGTGCTGATTAGCGGCGGTTCGCAATGGAAAGCTGTTAAGGAAGGCGAATCCTTCGAGGTTCCGGCAAAATCGAAATTCAGTTTGAAGGTCAGCAAAGTCACGGATTATTGTTGTTCTTTTCTAAAGTAGCATACGGGCGGATGGAAAAAAACAGGAAAGATGTCATCAATAGCGGCATCCCCGACAACGCAGTGAAGGTAAGGGAAGACGGCGAGTGGACTGTCTTCTGGTCAAATACAGAGAAATCTTTTTACTTCACATGTCCGGCCTGTCCCTCCTCGGTCTTAAAGCTTTCCAGAGAAGAACTGCTGGCACTTGAGCAGAAATCTGAAACGCCGGGTCCCTCAGCGAAAAATGCCGATGCCAAGGTGCCTGCGGTTGAAGAGGCTTCGCTATCCTTAAGCCAAAGGGACAAGAGGAAGTTCAAGAGGTTCACCAGACGCTGCGAGGCCACATTCACTTTCAGGGGCGTCTCAAAAAAAGGCATCGCCTGCGATTTTTCGATAGACGGTCTCTTTATAAGAACGGTCAACCCTTTTTCTTCCGATGAGGTCATTGACATTATGGTCCATCTTCCCGACGATAGCCTATCTTCACTTAAGGGGAGGGTAACGAGATCGATGAAAAACGCTTTTGGAAACATGGCAGGGACACTGGCAAAAGCTTATAAAAACGGCATGGGCATAAAGATCATCAAAAAAGACGCAAATTACCTTAACTTCATCAGATCACTGATCAAATGAGCCTGCGCGTCCGCTCCGATTTTTTCACTTATTCCAAAAGGACCTTATCCGGTATAATCTTGGTAACACAATGCGGAGTGTTTCTTTAAATGGACAGCATAAGCGAAGGAGGGTATTTCGATGATTACCGGCATTAAAAACATACTGATCTGCACGGACGGCTCCGAATTCAGCCGGGGCGCTGTACGGGAGGGACTCGGCCTCGTCAAAAAGACCGGAGCAAAAGTCACGGCGGTCTCTGTTTTAGATTTTAACCCTGAACTGCAGGCCCTCGCGCCGGACCTTATCGAAAAGATGGAGACGGAAATCAGGAACCACCTCGATGAAATCAGGGAGAAAGCTAAAGAGGAGTCAATAGAATTAGCCGCATTTACCGTTTTGAGCGCCACTCCTTACGCCGAGATAGTTAAAGAGGCCGAAAAAATCGGAGCTGACCTGATTGTAATGGGCAGGCGTGGTAAAACAGGGCTCAAAAAGCTGCTCATAGGGAGCGTCACCAAGAGAGTCATCGGACAAGCCCCGTGCAGCGTCCTGGTTGTCCCCCGGGATGCAAAACTTCATTGCAGGAATATCTTCTGCGCGACAGACGGGTCTGTTTACGGCGACGCGGCTGCGGCCGAGGCGGTAATGATAGCCAAGCGCTGTGGGGCCCAACTGACCTTTATCTCCGTTGTTCACGCCGAGACTGCCTCAGCCTTCGACATAGTGCACTCACAGATGCGCCACGACCTCATCGCCGAAAATGAACTCAGGGTCGCGGAATCGGGCCTTAAGTCGGCAAGGGAGTTCGCGGATAAGGAAAACGTCCGATATGAAGGCCTGATACTTGCCGGAAAACCTTATGATGTCATCGTCAGCTCCGCCCGTGAAAAAAGCGCCGACCTGATCGTCATGGGCAGCCACGGCAGGACCGGACTCGATAAGCTCCTCATGGGCAGCGTTGCCGAGAGGGTCGTCGGCAGCGCAGAATGCGCGGTGCTGGTCGTCAAGGCCGGGCAATAAAAGTTTTCCGCTGAAGACTCGAAAAGTTCTTTCCAGAAAAATCCATTTTGAAACGGGCACAGTGTTGCAGCTGCCCGGTGACTCATCTGCAAGTTCTTCATCTGGCAATCATGAAGATAATAATGTATATTTTAGATGGTAAAGGAGTGAAGAGGCCGTGCAGGCTGACAAAACTGAACGACTATGATCCAGTATGATCCCATGGAGAAGCAGGGAATTCCCAAGAAAGCGCTGGATGTCATGCAAATCGGCGTTACGATTTCAGATGTAAATGGAAGAATTATTTATGTGAACGACGCCGAGGCAGCAATGCATGGTTACGAAGTCGAGGAACTGTTAGGCAAAGACGTAAGGATCTTTGCCCTGGCAAAACAATGGAGACCGCTGGACCTTGAAAAGATAAAATCCTTAAAGAAATGGCGGCGCGAAAGTATCAATGTGCGAAAAGACGGAAGCAGTTTCCCCGTTCAGTTGATGTCCGATGTCCTTAAGGGGGCTGGGCAGGAAATCATCGGAATGATAACAACATGCGAAGACATCACACATCGAAAGAGGATTGAGGACAAACTGAGAGAGAGCGAACAGAAATATCGGTCGCTGGTGGATTCTACCGATGATTCCATATACCTGGTCGATAGCAGCTGCAAATACCTATTCATCAACAAGAAGCATTCATCAAGAATCGGAGCGCCGTCAGAAGAATACTTAGGCAGATCATACGGCGACTTTCATTCTCCCGAAGTTGCGGCTGTATTTCAGAGAAGCGTCGATGAGGTATTGAAAACGGGCCATTCAATGCAGCGTGAATATAAGAGTGAAAGAGATGATCAATATTTTCTTCAGACGCTTAGCCCGATCAGGGACCATAATGGCCAAATAAAGGCAGTTACTGTTGTATCAAAAAACATCACTGAGCACCGGCGGACTGAAGAACAGGTCCGTTACCTCGCTTACTTCGACAGTCTTACAGGCCTGCCAAATCGTCTTTTCTTCAGAGAGCTCCTGGACAAGGCCGTTTCGCTCGCGGAACAGCATGAGCGACTGCTCGCCATACTGTTTCTGGACCTGGATGATTTCAAGCGCATTAACGACACTCTCGGCCATGACATAGGCGACGAGCTTCTGCAGGCCATTGGTACGAGACTAATGAAATCGATAAGGGCCTCGGACTGCATTACCCGAACAGATGAAAACGTAGTGCACGCGACATTGTCGAGGTTGGGTGGCGATGAGTTCATCCTGTTGTTGACCGAGATTGCCGATGTTCAGGATGCCGGATTGGTTGCCAGACGATTGCTGGATATCATATCAGAGCCTTATATCCTCAAAGGTCACTCAGTGATCATTACTTCCAGCATTGGCATCTCCTTATATCCTTTTGACGGAGACGACTCTAAGAACCTGCTTAAAAATGCCGATCTGGCGATGTACCATGCAAAGGAAAAGGGCAAAAATAATTTCAGGTACTACAGTGAGTCAATGAAGACTTCTGTTTTTGAGCGTTTGAAGTTGGAGGAAGAACTTAATACAGCCCTGCAAAACGATCAGTTCTCGATTCATTATCAGGCATCGCTTGATGCCCGGTCAAGAAAAATAATCGGGTCAGAAGCGCTTATACGCTGGCAGCATCCGGAAAAGGCACTGATTTCGCCTTCGGGATTCATCCCCACGGCCGAGGACACCGGTCAGATAGTTTCGATTGATGAATGGGTGCTGAGAAGGGCGTGCCTGCAGAATAAAACGTGGCAGAAATCCGGCCTTGAACCTATTGTTGTGGCTGTAAATCTGTCTACGGCCCATTTTGAGAATCAAAAATTAATAGAAATGGTGAAGCAGGCCCTGCATGATGCCCAGCTGGACCCCAAATACCTGCAGCTTGAAATCACGGAGAGCAAGATAATGAAAAATCCCGTGAGCGCTATCGCATCACTGAATGAACTGAAAGAGATGGGGATAAGAATGGCGCTCGATGATTTCGGTACCGGCCATTCCTCTTTGAGCTATCTCAGGCAAATTCCTTTGGATTATGTGAAAATCGACCGTTCCTTTGTCGGTAGCATCGAAACCAGTCCCCATGATACAACTATCATCAAGTCAATAATAGCCCTGGCGCACAGCCTGAATTTTAGAGTTATTGCGGAAGGCGTGGAAACAGAGCAACAGATGAACTTCTTGTGCGAACATGCTTGCGATCAGGTGCAGGGATTCCTTTTCAGCAGACCGGTGCCCGCGGAGGAATTCTCGCATATCCTGAAACAGGGAATATAAAAAAGCAACGGACCTGTTTCTCTTTCCCGCCTTGCCAACTCAGAACTCGCAGATGGCAGCTCTCCGGGAATTAAGAATGGATTATGAAGGTCGTGCTGGGAACTTTGCTATCACTTTACTGTCTCGCCATCTTCAGTGTCGTCATCGCTGTCGGCGAAAAGAAAGGGATAATCTTTTTCTAATCTTAAAAAAAGAGAAATCTTTTCATCATTTGACATCGTCTGATAAAGAGACGAATCCTTCAGTATGGAATCCAGAATTTTAGCCTTACCCCTATCCATTTAAGCACCTCTGAAGTTTGATATAACAAGTTAGATGCCATCTTAGGGCCTTCCTAAGGCTTCAATATCTAATGCGGATTGACATCAAATATTATTTTGTAAATCAATATATTACATTGTTAAAGTTAAATATATAATCTAACAGTGTTTCTAAAAAAACTACGTAACCAATTGTAGCATTGCGTAACTAAATGTAGCATTTTACGGGAATCTCAAAGAATGATTCAGAATAGTCATTGTATCTTAATCATCAGTTCGCCTGCCCGGATCGTCCAGAAATCATCCGAGAGGTCCCTGTCTGAAAGATATTCGTAGGGCATCGTGAAGTAGCCCTTCATGCCCCAGTCGCTCCCCCAGGAATTTCGTACGGTAAACCTCTTCTTGGCATCGTCATACCCTACAGCCAAAACGGCATGTCCTCCCACCACATGTTCCTTAGGGTTTGGCATATTAACAACACCTGTCTTTGCCACCCGGTCTGATTCAAAATTTTCGTAGACAGTAAAGCCGAACACAAAAGGATATCCCTCGGCAAGACATGCCTTCATCTCAGCCAGAGTCTTGATGCGGTGGTATGAAGTTATCTGCCTGTTAAGAGCTTCCTTGTAACATGCGGCAGGCGGTTTCACAGCGAACTTCGACACAATGTAAGGCCATTTCTCTTCAGTGCACGCGCCCTGCTTTGCGAGAGTCTTTATCCCGTCCCTTATCATGGCTCCGCTATCATATTTTGTGCTGTGTTCAATTACACGCTCATTGTAATAGATGAAAAGCCTGCTGAAATCGACGAAGCTTACCTTGTCCTTTCTTTCAAGAAACTCAAGAGCGCCTGCAAGAGCATTTGCTGTGCAGCTGCCCAGATTACCTTGATCTTCCACCTTGGAACATTGCGCCCTGAGATCAACTGACTTCGGCAGCCTCATTACGCGCCGTCGAAGCGCACTGTAAAGATAGTCGCGGTGGTCCGGCAGATCAGGAACCCACCCATAGAAAAGTTTGGCTTTGCTCCCCTTCTTTGTAAATCCCCGTTTCGATGACGTCATACAAATCCTCCTTTTTGTATGTTATTAAAGTGGCAGCCGGAAGCGCCCTCCCCTGAGCGGTTCTACATTAACATTTCACAACACCGATAGTAAACAAACTCATCGTTTGTCAGTCTGCGCCATTTTGTTACGAACCGAGTAAATATTGCTATAATTGAATACGAATCAGCTGGAACCGGTGCGTTATTCTGCCCTGTCCGGACATTTACCGTCTGGGCGGCCTGGTTATATGCCGGGGGAGTTGCCCAATAGGTCTCTTTAAAGGAGATTTCATGCTCAATTTTTTCTTCCTTGTTGTCATAAGTATTATCTTTTTCCTGCCTGCGCTGCGCAATCTAAGGCAAAGAAGTTACAAGAGCGCGGGGATATTCTTTCTCTTGGGACTTGCGGCGCTTTCCAGCATCTACATTTACAGTGATATCTACCTTACATCACTCTGGTACGATAGCCTCGGATACGCAAACCGCTACTGGAAGGTGCTTTTTCTCCAGGCAGAGTTGTTTTTAGCAGGAGGATTTGTCGCAGTATCCATCGGAGCGGCAAACGTCTTTTTCTGGTACCGTGGCGCCAAACCGGCAGGATCATCGCACCCTGGAGACACGCGCTTCAAGTTTATATTCCTGGTTGCGCTTCTTCTTCAGGTACCGTTGTTCATTGTTGCCGGGTCGATAAGCTCCGCACACTGGAATGAAGCTCTCCTTTTTTTCAACGCCGTGCCCTTCGGAAAGGAAGATCCGGTTTTTCTGAAAGACATAGGGTTTTATATTTTCAGACTTCCTCTGCTGAATTTCATAGTGGATTCACTAAGCAGCCTCTTTACCTTTTCCCTTTTACTTGTCGGAGGCATCTATCTGGTGGAGAACGCCCTTTTTCGTATAGTCCCGCGATCTGTCTATGATGATTTTGTCAGAAATCCTTTTATTCACCGTCTCGTCACCCAAATATCTGCTAACTTTGTCTTCGGTACCTTCGTCTTCATCGCCAGAACTCTCATCGCCCGTTACGGACTTCTTTATTCCCATCGCGGTGTCGTCTATGGCGCAGGCTGGACTGACCTGCACGCGCAATTGCCTGCTTACAATGTGGCGCTCGTGGCACTTGCGGTTTGTCTCGCTCTTTTTCTTTACTCGTCCTTCACCAGCTCAACCCGCCGCACCATAGGGATCTATCTGGTCAGTGCTGCGCTGCTTGGCGGCATATGGATCGTAGGTCTTCAGATAATCCCCGAAATAATCCAGCACTTTAGTGTAGCGCCGAATGAGCTCCCCCTTGAAAGTCCCTATCTGGAGCGGAACATAAAGTTCACGAGGGAAGCTTATGGATTGAATAATGTAGCTGAGATAGAGTTCCCGGTTAATCCATCTCCCAGCGGAGTTCTTTCGCAAAGCGACCTGACGATCGTCAACGGCATACGTCTCTGGGCGCCGGATATACTTAAAGCGGTAAACGACCAAACACAGTTCATACGCCTTTATTACAACTTTCCGGATGTCGATGTCGACCGGTACGTTCTGGGCGGGAAACTCACCCAGCTGATGCTTTCCCTGCGCGAGCTGAACATAGATCGTCTTGCAGGCCAGTCAAGGACTTTCCAGAATGAGACTATGATATATACCCATGGCTATGGAGATGTTGCAGCTCCGGTGAACAGGTTCACTCACGAAGGGTTGCCCGAATATTATATAAAAGACATCCCGCCCATTACATCATACCCCGAACTCAGAATAGATCAGCCCCGAATCTACTTCGGCGAGGAGACCTTCAACCATGTCTACGTCAATACGAAACTGAAGGAATTCGATTTCCCTAAAGGCGACACGAACGCCCAAAACACCTATTCGGGCAGGGCTGGCGTAAAGATCGACAACTTCATAAAGAAACTCGCCATCGCAATCCGTTTTGACGGACTGAGACTTTTCACTACCCAGGAGCTTACTCCCGAAAGCCGCATCCTCTTTACAAGGGACATTAATCGGCGAGTGCGCTCAGTAGCTCCCTTTCTTACATTCGACAGAGACATTTACCATGTCATAGCGGATGGAAAGATCTATTTCATCTGGGATGCCTACACAACCGCTGCGACTTACCCCTATTCACAGCCGACCATGAGGAGAGCAAACTACATTCGAAACAGCGTCAAGGTTGTAGTCGACGCTTATGAAGGTTCGGTGGATCTCTATATTGCCGACAGGACCGACCCGATCATTCAGGCTTATGCCAGGGCCTTCCCTTCGATGTTTAAGCCATTGGACTCCATGCCTCACTCGCTGAAGTCGCATTTGAGATACCCCGAGGACTTGCTTACCATCCAAAGCCATATCTATGCCATCTATCACATGGCGGACCCCGGGGTCTTCTATAACCGCGAAGATGCATGGGAAGTATCGCGAGTGGCAGTCAGACAAGAGGAGGCCCAGCCCATTCAGCCCTATTATCTGATCTCGAAGCTTCCCGACTCAGACAGCGAGGAATTTGTCCTCACACTCCCATTCTCCCCATACAGCACCGACAAAAGCAGCCCGAGAAACAACATGGTGGCCATGATTATGGCGCGCTGCGATGGCGACAAATATGGCAAGCTGATGCTTTTCAAATTTCCGAAAGACCGCCAGATCTACGGTCCGCTCCAAATCGGCATCCGCATTAATCAGAACGAAATCATTAGCAAAGACCTCACCCTATGGAACCAGCAGGGAAGCCAGGTGAGGTTCGGGAACCTCCTTGCCGTGCCTCTTTCCGGATACCGTCTCATGTACGTTCAGCCTATCTATATCCAGGCAGCAGTCGGGAAAATGCCCGAACTTAGAAGAGTTGTTGTAGTTTTCGGTGACGAACTCTCCTACGGCGCCTCCTTTGAAGAGGCCTTAAGCAAATTCTTCCCGCAGATGGCGCCTTCAGCGGGTGAGAGTGGTGTAAAACCCATAACCCTAAAAGAGGAGAAAAAGACTGAAAGAAAAGATCTTGTAGCTGCGGCAGCCAGGGCCTTCGACAACTACAGGAACCTTATGGGCAGGGGGAAGTACGAGGAAGCGGGAAAGGCGCTCGAGGAACTCGGCAGAATACTTAATCAGCTTAAGTAACTATTCCCGGATGAGCAGCACTCACCACAGAAAGGGGATCAGCCTGTAGCGAACCCTCTTCATATAGGCTTCATAACCCTTCAATTGCCCTCTCAGAAAGCGTTCCTCGATAAAGATCCTCAAAACCAGGGTTGCGATTGGAACGAGCGAAAACAGTGCGCCTGCGTAAGACTCCAGCCAAAGAGGAATGCCTACTATAAATAAAGCGCCGCCGGCGTACAGGGGATGCCGGATCAGTGCATAAACCCCGCTGTCGATGACCTTCTGTTCTCTGTCCTTTTGCAACTTCACGACCGGCGCCGCGAAGGAGTTCTCCCGGAGGGCAAGAAATGCGATCAGCCAGCCGGCCAGAAAAAGGAATAGTCCCAAAGACGAAACCAGCACTCCGGGACCGGCGATCCAATGAAATCGGAATACGTCCAGGGGAATAAACGCAATCATGCTGTAGAATGAAGTGAGTAAGAGCATCAAAACGATTCTATCCGCAAGAGGCTGCCCTCTCTGTACGGGTGATTTTACGCGCTCGATGAGCAGATCCTTATGTCCGGGAAGCAACCAGACTGTCGTCGCAATCATACCCGTAAATAATATGCCTATTAACACCCAGGCACGCCACCAGCCCAAAGTGCCTGCAGGCAAGAAAAGCAGCCCGCACCATAAGACGATCTGTATAATAATTGCGCCTGCCAATTTGAAGATGAGCATGTTACATATATCATATCGTGACAGCTGCACAAAATGCCGACAATGGCAATATTTGCAGAGCATCTCTTAATGATCTATCCTTGTATTGAACCGGCATACTACGGACTGACGAAGGGAAAGAAACGCTGGGGGATGATATGGTCCAATTTGAAGACATGACCGATGAAGAAAGATTTACATGGATGGAACATGAGGCAGCAGAGACAAGGAAGATGTTATTTGGCGCCCTTTTGCTGGCCAAAGATGCATGGAAAGACCGGCTGTCACAAACAGAAGAAGGGCTCGCTCTCATAGCCGCGGCCGAGAAGGCGGAAGAGGCATATACAGAAGGCTCACAGCCCGACAGGCTCAGAAGGCTGGCACATACCCTCGATGTTATCAACCAAAGGGCAAAAAGCATTCTGGATCTTATATCATACATTTCGGAATACGGAAAACGTGACTGACAGATGGGTTTTCGGGTCGACAGAATGTTCCTTCGCTAAAGAGCAAGGAGCGGTCCCTGGGCCCGGGAATGCCTCTGGCCTTTAGACTCATCCAGAAGATTATTAATGAGGTCCAGCCATGTAGAAGACTGCAGGAAGGGTAAAGAAAGAGAGAAGCGTGGTGACCACAACGATAAAGGCCCCGAGGGAAATATCGAGTTTATAGCGGCTTGCCACCAGCAATGTAAGGACCATCGAGGGCATGGCGCTCTCCATGGTGACCGAGACAAGAGGAGTTCCCGAAAGGCCCAGCGTACTTGCTGTAAAAAAAGATATGCAGGGAGAAACAACAAGCTTGATAACCACGGCAGGTATTACGGCATAGGCATTAGCCACCTTTGGGACCCTGAGCGCGAGGCCGATACTGAATATCATGAGCGGGACAACAAGTCCTCCGAGCATATCAAGTGTCTTCACCACAAGCGCAGGCAGATGAATTCCGGCCAGGTTGAGGATCATCCCTGCGAAGATGCCGAGCACAGGCGGCAGTGAAACTATTGTCTTCAATGCTTCACGGATGCCATACTTCCCGGTCCCCCCATAGCGCGCTGCGAGGTTAGCGCCGACAAGCCAGAGCAGCGGGGTCGTGGCCAGCAGGTCATAGTAGAGCGCATACTTTGCTGCGCTGCTGCCGAAAAGACCCGTCAAAACCGGAAGTCCAAGATAGGTAACGTTCCCGAACGCAGCCGCAAGGAGGATCACCCCCTTCTCCTGCGGCGCCAGTTGTATCTTTTTGGATAGGAGAAAATATATTCCCGTTGCCAGAAGCAGCGCGGCAAGAGTCGTCAGCCAGGCCGTCGCAGGTATCAACACCGCATGGAGATCTATAGTCGACTGATAGATCGTTTTAATACAAAGTGCGGGAAGAAACAGATGCAGCACACCGGCATTTATTGCATCACTCATAACACCTGCCTCCACTCCCGCAGGTCTGATGCGCCTGAATGCAACACCAGCCAGTATTATAAGCCCGAAAGGAAAGAGGATGTCCTGCATGTGAAATTATACACGATAGTCGAAAAAAGCAGCGTCTTTGACCAATTACCCATCGCAATATTGCGGAAACGAAATTGATGGATTTATAAAGGCTTCAAGAAGAAATGATGCCGGTTTCATTCTATAGGAGCTATTTTATCTAGGTGAGTGCTCTTTCTACCAGGATCCAATTTCCCTTCCCAGCTTTTTGGCTTTTGCCAACCACCGTTCCCCGATTTGTGCGAGGTCCCGTGTCATCGGGACGTTGATTTGTTCCCTGATGTCAAAACCGGCCGTGTTCAGAATAGTCCTGACGGTGCGCAGCGCCCCGCCGCCCTGCGAAGGAAGTAAATTGTAGGGAAACGGTGAAAGGGAGGCGGTGACAATTGCCGCCATCTTCCCCTTATGCCTCGGCTTTGGCAGGCGCCATGTATAAAGTTCATAGTACTCAAGGACAGGAACATTCCGTTCAAACAGAATCTTCAACGTCCCCGGCATGCTGCCCCAATAGTTAGGTGCCCCGACCACCAAAGCAGAGCAGCTTTCTAACAGCTCTCCCATGCGATGCCCGTCGTCTCTCGGAAGAATACACTTTTTGTCGGGCCTGCATTTCAGACACCCGATGCATGGTTTTATTGAAAGCTTGTTGACTTCGACCCACTCTACTTCAGCGCCTGCAGAGCGTGCCTCACCAGCAATTATATTGAGAAGCGACGTTGTCACGCCGTTCTTCCTGGGACTGCCATTCAGAAAGAGGATCATCCTCTTAATCTCCTCTCTTTTACTTTACTCGTCCTCGCTCGACGATTACAAGTTATCACAAGTAACAGACAATCGACTGAATGTTGATGTTGGCGTTAGTGACAGGAAGGATTATTGCGCCAGAGTCCCTAATTTTTCCAGTTGCGTTGTTCTTCCCGCGCTCTGCACAGCTATTTTGAGGTGTTTACCGACTAACGCCCAGGCATTGTGAATCGAAAGTCTTGAGGACTTCCGGTTGAAAGAAGCAACAAAAGGGATGCACCTTCCAGTACATCCCTTCTATAGACCAGCATCGCCACGAAAGTTCAGCTTAGCATGTTTCCTTTGGGAGCTGTTTCAAGAAGTACATTTGCATCAATTGATGTGAAGGTTAGATGGGGGGGATGGTATTTGACCACCGGTAGGACCGACAAAGTTGAAGGTGCGGACATAAGCAATGCTCATATTGGGAACCCATAAGTGGGGATCGCCTGGTTTCATGTTATAGAAGGCAGATGTCGGTGTATACCAATGCACGGAATTATCCC
>JBAIXS010000286.1:0-11599 GCA_037916395.1 Candidatus Sulfobium mesophilum | reverse complement strand
CTAAAGCTACAAATTTATAACTAACTCTTATTACCTTTATTAAAATAATAAATTTTATGGGTCTATTAAAATATGTTATTGTTTTCGCAATCGGCTATTTTGTCTTTTGTCAATGATAATGTATTTTTCAAACCCCAGAGCTTTGAAAGATATCTTCTTAGATAAAGAAAGGAGTTCTTAATAATGCTGATAATAGGCGAGAAATTAAGCATCATAGCCAAGAGGGTCAGGGAAGCGATGATGAAAAAAGACAAGGGGCCGATACAAGAGATTGCCACCCGTCAGTGGAAGGAAGGCTCCGGTGTAATCGATGCCAACATAGGCCCTGCAGAAGATGGCGGCGAGGATTTGATGCAGTGGATGGTTACGACAATACAGGAAGTTGTCCCCCTGCCGGTTTGTCTTGACACAACAAATGCAAGTGCGATAGAAGCAGGTCTGAAAGTCCATAACAATCAGTGGGGCAGGCCGCTGATCAATTCAACCTCCAATGACCCTGAGAGATTTCCAATTCTCGAACTGGGAGCAAAATATAAAGCTTATGTTATTGGGCTTACGGTAGGCAAGGGCGGACTTCCTGCCGACGCCGGAGAAAGGGCTGCGATAGCGGCAGACATAATGGCAAGGGCGATGGAATATGGCGTGCCTTTAGAGGATTTATATCTTGACCCTTTGGTGCTCCAGATTGCAACCTCTCAGGACCATGCCCTGAAGGTTATTGAGGCAGTAAAAATGTTCCAGGAAATGAACGACCCTCCGATGAAAACTGTCGTTGGCCTGAGCAATATTTCCAATGGTTGTCCCAAGCACGTAAGACCAATATTAAATAAGTACTATTTCCTGATGCTGATGAATGCGGGACTGACTTCTGCTATCGCCGACGCTCATGAGATGGCCGAAGCTATGAATGATAAGAAACTGCTTGATGATGTTCTCGCAGGAAAGACAATTGACAATCCGGCTAAGATGGCGGAGATATCAAAGACGCTTGATGTTATCATGGGCAGGACCTTGTATGCCCATTCATATCTGGAAATGTAAAATCAGCTGAGGCTTACAGAGCTGCAATGCACTGTCGGCCTTCGGCTTAAAACTGGAGGTTTATACATGGCTTTTACACCAGCGAAAGAGGCATATCCGGGGAAGGTATATTCTGTTGCCATCGGCATAGGTGAAGGCGCCGGTGCAGTTGGCGGAGAAAACGTTCTTCCCTTCCATTCTTTTGAAGGAGCTGCTCCGAACAGACCTGTCATCGCATTTGAGATTCAGGACGTGCCCCCGGCTGATTGGCCGGAGAGCGTGAAAAAACCATTTGCAGCCGTATCGGATGACCCGGTAAAATGGGCGAAGTTTTGCCAGGACGAACTGAAGGCCAAGGCAATAGCGCTGAGACTTGTCGGCACGCACCCTGACAGAGAGAACCGCTCGGCTGAGGAGGCGGCAAAGACAGTTAAGGATGTGCTTGCAGCAGTCAGCGTGCCGCTTATAATTCTGGGGAGCAACCATGCGGAGAAGGACGCCCCAGTGCTTGTTGCGGTTTCGGAGGCTGCAAAAGATAAGAACTGCATCATAGGCAAGGCGCAGGAGGCCAACTACAAGACTATTGCGGCGGCGGCAATGGCCAATAATCATAAGATCATAGCAATGTCGGAACTCGATATTAACCTCTCCAAACAGCTCAATATCCTTATAACCCAGATGGGGTTCGAGAAAGAAAGGCTTATTACTGATCCGATGTGCTCTGCGCTGGGCTATGGACTTGAATATACATATTCAGTTATGGAGAGGATAAGGCTTGCTGCTCTGACTCAAAACGATGCAACGATGCAACCGCCTATGCTTGGCGACATAGGCATGTATGTCTGGAAGGTGAAAGAGACGCAGGCGCCGGAAGCAGATTTGCCGCATTGGGGCTCTCTGGAAGAGCGGGGCATTGCGTGGGAGGCGGTGACTGCAACTGCCCTGCTTGTAGCTGGCGCTGAGCTGTTGATTATGAGACATCCAAAGGCGGTTGAGGAGGTACAGAAGACCATAGAGGAATTAATCTAAGGTAATTTTAACCTTAATCTGATACACGGAGGAAAAAATGGCTTTAACAGGCGTTGAAATATTTAAACTTTTACCGAAGACAAACTGCAAGAAGTGCGGACATCCCACCTGTCTTGCGTTTGCGATGAAACTGGCGCAAAGGCAGGCGACTCTGGATTCATGTCCTGATGTTTCTGAAGAAGCAAAGAAAGTTTTGGGCGAGGCATCTGCTCCTCCCGTCAGGCCCATGACATTCGGCTCCGGGGACAAGGCCGTCAAAATGGGAGAGGAGACGGTCCTCTTCAGGCACGATAAGAAATTTGTGAATCCCTGTGCCTTTGCTGTGGAAATTAAGGATACCCTTTCTGATGCTGATATTGCCGCAATTGCAGAGGAAGTTGCTAAATCGGAGATTGACAGGGTGGGACAAAAGCTCAGGATTGACGCCATAGCTTTGACGAATGCCTCCGGAGATGCCGGCAAGTTTGAAGCGGCGGCAAAGACTATAGCGGCAAAGGCAGCGGGTGTGCCTGTGATAATAAATACTGAGAATGCTCAGGCTGCTGAGGCTGCTGTTAAGGCTTTTGCAGACAAACGGCCGATGATCTATGGTGCTACTGCTGCCAACTTCGAAGCTATGGCTAATGTTGCCAAGGCTAATAAGGCTATTTTAGGCGTATCTGCAAACGGGCTTGATGAGCTTTCTATGCTAACCGATAAGATTAAAGGCCTCGGTGTTGAGGATATGGTCATAGACTCCGGCGCAAGGAAGGCGAAAGAGATCATCGAAAACAACACTCTTATAAGGCGTGCAGCGATAAAGAAGAACTTCAAGCCGCTTGGATTCCCGATTATTAACTTTATACAAAGAGAGGACAGTCTTCACGAGGCACTGCTCGCTGTTATCGGGATAACGAAATATGCCTCAATAGTTGTCCTTAGCAGTATAGAGAAATGGAAGAACCTGGCGCTTTTTACCTTGAGACAAAACATATATACGGACCCTCAGGTCCCGATGCAGGTCGAACAGAAGGTCTACGCCATTGGAGAGCCAAAGCCCGAATCGCCCCTGTTCATTACGACTAACTTCTCGCTTACTTACTTTATTGTTTCTGGCGAGATAGAAAACAGCAAGGTGGCAAGCAGGCTGGCTGTCATGGATTGCGAAGGGCTTTCAGTGCTTACGGCGTGGGCAGCCGGAAAGTTTACGGCTTCGAAGATTGCGCAGTTTATCACCGAAAGCGGCGTTGAAAAAGACGTCGCCGCCAAAGAACTTATAATACCGGGTTATGTGGCAATACTGAGCGGGTCCATAGAGGACAAGTTGCCGGGCTGGAAAATCACGGTGGGCCCCCGCGAGGCCAATGCAATCCCTGCTTTTTTAAAGGCGAGAGGCTGAAGAAAATAACAAACTATTTACAGTAGCAAATATGTTAACATTGACTAATCGTGAGCAAAGTTGGGTGTGGCCGAAACCTATCGTGTCTCATCCTAAAATAACAGGAGGTCAGGATGTCTAAGTTAATAGCCTCGGCGGCTATAAGAGCTTCCAATACGCTTGTAAAGCGGGCTGATGAGATGCTTCAGAAAGCGATTGCGTCTCACGGCGAGAGTCATGTCTTTGAGTTTCCGGACACTGCATTTTATTTGCCGATGATCTACGCGATGACAGGCTTTGCGGTAAAGACAATCGGCGATATGAAGACGGCCCTCGGATTTGCCAAGGAACTCCTTCATAATGAGCCTGAAGAAATTATGTGGAAACCCTACCTTGGTGAAGCGCTCGATTCAGGGATGGCCACTCTTTTTGCCGAAGAGATAATATTGGCCCTCCGGTATATCGAGGGTCTCGAACCCGTCAAGGACCCGGAGACCGGCTATGAGTACAACGGTTTTATCACCGATACGATTCAGCGTAACCTTGGAATACAGCTTGTTGACGGCACTATGCCGGGGTTTGCCGCTATCATAGGCGCGGCTCCTGACGATGACACAGCTGTAAAGATAGTCAGGGAGCTTCAGGAAAAGAACATACTTACCTTCCTCTCAGGAAACGTTGATGGCAACTCGGTCACCAAGCAGCTCCTCAGAAAAGGGGTTGCCCTCGGGTGGGATACACGTATCGTACCCCTTGGTCCGGATACAGAACATACGCTCTATGCTCTTGACTGGGCGATCAGGGCGTCGCTTATATTCGGCGGCAAGAAGGCCGGTGATTTCAAGGAGCACCTTAAGTATCAGAAGGACAGGGTTTTCGCTTTTGCGATGGTGCTTGGTCCTCTTAACGACATCATATGGTCTACAGGTGCAGGGGCCATCAACATGGGCTTTCCGGCAGTTGCGGACACGGATATTCCTGTTATCCATCCCACGGGCGTATGTACGTACGAGGAAGTCGATAAAGAGTTTGACCACACCAAAATCGTTCAGAAATCCATAGAAGTCAGGGGTCTCAAGATCGTTGTTGAAAAGCCGCCTATCCCGGTCGCCTATGGTCCCGCCTTTGAAGGGGAGAGGATCAGAAAAGAAGACATGTTCATCGAGTTCGGCGGCCAGAGAACACCTGCCTTTGAGTGGGTGAGAACCAAAGAACTTGATGAAATCGAAGACAACAAGGTCATAATCGTCGGTGAGAACTGGCAGGAGAGGTTTGAAAAGGGCGGAATGATGCCGATGGGTATGGTGATCGATGTCGCCGGCAGAAAGATGCAGAAAGATTTCGAATCCGTTATCGAAAGAAAGATCCATCACAACCTCAACGAGGCGCAGGGCCTCTGGCATATGGGCCAGCGCGACATCAACTGGGTCAGGATAAGCAACCAGGCGAAGAAAGACGGCCTTACCCTTGAACATGTCGGCCTCATCCAGGCAACCATGACCCATGCACGGTTCAAATCGATTGTGGACAAGGTCCAGGTTACTCTGTACATGGACGAAAAAGACGTGCTTGCGATGCAGGAAGAAGCAAGAAAGGCTTACAAGGAACGCGATGAGAGGCTTGGAAGCATGACTGATGAATCGGTCGATACGTTCTATTCCTGCCTGCTCTGCCAGTCCTTTGCCCCCAGCCATACCTGCGTTATCACCCCTGAGAGGCTGGGCCTCTGCGGAGCTTACAACTGGCTCGACGGAAAGGCTGCCTACGAGATCGACCCGACCGGCGGTAACCAGCCTATCAAAAAGGGCGAGGTGCTTGATGGCATGAAGGGACGCTGGACCGGGGTCGACGAATATATCAAGAGCGCCACTGGCGGAGCGGTCGATACGATGAACGCGTATACGATAATGGACAATCCGATGACGTCGTGCGGCTGCTTTGAGTGCATTATAGCCATTGTGCCGGAGGCAAATGGCGTTATGATTGTGCAGCGCGGACATACAGGAATGACCCCTGCCGGCATGAAATTCTCCACCCTGGCCGGAAGCGTCGGCGGTGGCATGCAGACCCCGGGTTTTATGGGTATCGGCAGAAACTTTATTACGAGCAAAAAGTTCCTTTACGCCGACGGCGGCCTGAAGAGGATCGTCTGGATGACGAAGAACCTCAAGGAAAGCCTTAAGGATAAGTTTAATGAACGCGCGGCACAAGACGGAGTACCTGATCTGCTCGATAAGATAGCTGATGAAACAAATGCAGAGGATTCCGAGAAACTCCTTGAGTTTCTCTCGAGCGTGGGACATCCCGCCCTCGAAATGGACCCGATGTTTTAAATAAGGATTGGAGGAACACTAATGTCAGAGCATGTAAGAAGTGATGCCAGAGGCGCTGAAGAGATCATAGAATGGGGTGAATCCCGAAATATAGAGACCTGCTTCGACAGGGCCGAAAAATTGAAGCCCTGCCCGATAGGTGCGGTAGGCGCCTGCTGCAAGGTTTGTCACATGGGGCCGTGCAGGCTAGTAGGCAAAAATGCTGAAGAGGAGGCAAGGGGTGTGTGCGGCGCGACCCTTCCGACTGTCGCTGCCAGAAACCTTCTTAGGATGATTGCAGCAGGGACTGCGGCACATTCTGACCATGCCAGGGGGATGGCCTTTACCCTGCTGGCTGTCGCAAAAGGTGAAGCGAAGGATTTCAAGATCACGGATGTGAGAAAGCTTTACCGTGTTGCAGGATACCTGAACATCGAGTTTGAAGGCAGAGAGGTAAACGCGGTTGCAAAAGATGTCGCCGAAAAACTGATACAGGACTTCGGAAGGCAGCAGGGCGAAGGCAATTTCATCACGAGGGCGCCCAAGAAGACTCAGGAGCGCTGGAGAAAGTGGGGAATTGTGCCGCGCGGCGTAGACAGGGAGATATGTGAGTCCATGCATCGCACCAATATCGGAGTTGATCATGACCCCGACCATCTCCTTACGCAGGGGCTGCGCACTGCGCTTGCCGACGGCTGGCTGGGAAGCATGATATCTACAGATGTTACTGACATCCTCTTCGGAACGCCAAAGCCTATCAAGGCGGAGGCAAGTTTCGGGATTTTTAAAGAGGACGAAGTCAATCTTATCGTCCACGGACATGAGCCTCTGCTTGCGGAAATCATGGTTGATGTCGTTAGCGAGCCGGAGATGATCGAATATGCAAAGTCGAAAGGCGCAAAGGGAATCAACCTCGGCGGAATGTGCTGTACTGCCAATGAGGTGCTGATGAGGCATGGAATCCCGACCGCCGGCGGTTTTACCAATCAGGAACTGGGGATTATGACCGGACTTATAGACGCGATGACTGTGGATGTCCAGTGTATTATGCCCGCGATCACCGAGATTTCGAAGAAGTTCCATACAAAGGTCATCACCACCTCGGAGAAGGCGAAGATACAGGGGGCGATGCATGTCGAGTTCGACGAGCACAGGGCCAAAGAAACCGCGCGGGAGATTGTGAAAATAGCGATCGACAACTACCCCAACAGAACGGCCACAGGCAGCCATATCACCGACAAGGCTCCTCTTGTGGCCGGCTTCTCGCATGAGTATATAGAGTATATGCAGGGCGGTACGTGGAGAGGTTCCTTCAGGCCGCTAAACGACGCGATCATCGCCGGAAGGGTACGGGGAGTTGTCGGGCTGGCAGGCTGCGACAATCCGCGAGTACCTTCGACCGGATTGCATCATTTCCTTGCAAAGGAACTGATAAAGAACGACATTCTTATCGTATCTACAGGATGCGGCTCTGCGGCCTGCGGGTCGGCAGGTTTCCTTACGCCAGAGATGGCGCTCGAACAGGCAGGCCCTGGATTGCGCGAAGTCTGCGAGGCGATTGGCATTCCGCCGATCCTTCACCTGGGGGCATGTGTGGACAATTCGAGGATTCTCACCATAGCCAGCGCAATGGCGGCTGAGGGCGGGCTTTCGGACGAGATCGGTGGCATGCCGGCAGTGGGTATTGCCCCTGAGTGGATGTCCGAGAAGGCTATCGCGATCGGCTGCTACTTTGCGGCATCGGGCGTTCCGGTCATATTTGGCGGAGATTCTCCCGTTGAGGGCAGCAATGAAGTGACAAGGATCATGACAGAGGTATGGTTCGAAAGATTTATGGGCGCATTGCATTTTGAGCCAGATCCGGAGAAGATCCTGGCGATGGCCATAAAGTATATCGACACTGCCAGAGAGAAGCTGAAACTGAGAAAGTACGAGCCGGGCAAATTCGGCGCGGAGAGAGTGCTCATGGACATGGCTGCCAGACGCGAAATCGAAAAAGCGGCAAAACCGCACATAGGAATATACTAAGAAGGATTTTAAATAGGTCCAATAGGACGTATGTGTCCTGTATGATGGAGGATAGATGAAGGTCGAAGAGTTGAATGTAGATGAGAAGATAGGTCATGTAAAAGACGTACTGTCTGATGCACAGAGGAAAAGAGGCGTTCTTATCCATGCCTTTCAGGGCATCCAGAAGGAGTATAATTATCTGCCTGAGGATGTGCTAAACGCCCTGGCCAAAAAATTGGACATTCCGCTTTCCGATGTGTACAGTACCGCTTCTTTTTATAAACATTTCTATTTTAAGCCCAGAGGCAGAAACGTCGTGTGCGTCTGCGTAGGCACGGCCTGCCACGTGCGTGGTGCCTCCAAGGTGCTTGAAAAAATCGAAGAATCTTTTGGCATAAAGCGGGGGGAAACTACACAGGATCTAGCGCTCACGCTTGAGACTGTGGGGTGTGTGGGATGCTGCGGTTTGGCGCCGGTTGCGACTGTCAACGAAGAGATAGTCGGAGACCTGAACCCCAAAAAGGTGGGGGAAGTAATAAAAATGGTTGAAGGGAAGTAGACCATGGAAAAATTGAAGACAATAGATGATTTGAAAAACCTTAGGAAACTGATCGAGGAAGAAACGTTTGTCCCTGATGTACCGAGAGTGAGACTATGCAGCGGCACTGCCTGTACGGCCACCGGCACTCCAAAGGTGCTTGGCGCCATCGAGGAAGAGGCTGCGAAACGGGGAATGAGCGTCGATATCGTAAAAACCGGGTGCCAGGGGTTATGTCAGAAAGGCCCGGTTATGAAGGTTGAGCCGGAAGGTATCTTTTACCAGAAAGTGAAGCCTGAGCATGCCCGGTCGATCATGAGTTATACGGTTGCAGGCGGCATGCCCTTCCGTCAGAGTCTTTACCGGAACAATATTCTCGAGGAGCCGATCCCCGAGATGACTAATGTCCCGTTTTATAAGAAACAGCTGAGAATTGCTCTCAGGAATAACGGGATGATCGATCCTCGCAATATTTATCACTATATTGCGGTGGGTGGATATAAGGCACTCGAAAAGGCGCTGGGCACGATGTCGCCTGACGATGTGCTGGCAGAAGTCGACAAGGCGAATTTGCGTGGGCGGGGCGGCGCGGGATTCCCGGCAGGGAAAAAGTGGAAGCATACGAAGGGCGCCTCAGGAAGCATAAAGTTCGTTATCGCCAACGGCGACGAAGGAGACCCCGGCGCTTTTATGGACAGGTCGGTCATGGAAGGGGATCCCCACAGCCTCTTTGAAGGAATGCTTCTATGCGCATACGCAATAGGGGCTCAATACGGAATGATCTATGTGAGGCATGAGTATCCGCTTGCTGTGAAGAACCTTGGTATTGCGATAAAACAGGCGGAGGATCTTGGCTTGCTCGGCAAGAACATACTTGGAAGCGGTCTGAATTTCACTATTGACATCAGAGAGGGTGCCGGGGCCTTTGTCTGCGGCGAGTCGACGGCGCTTATAGCTTCAGTCGAGGGCGAGAGAGGTTTTCCGCGTCCGCGTCCGCCGAGGCTTTCTGAACATGGCGGCGGGGCCTGGGGCTACCCGAGCAACCTCAATAATATTGAAACCTATGCCTGCGTGCCTCCGATTATCGAAAGAGGCTCAGACTGGTTTCTAAGCATCGGTACGAAGAACTCCCCGGGTACGAAGGTATTCGCGCTGACCGGTAAGGTCGTCAACACGGGTCTGGTCGAGGTGCCGATGGGGATTACCCTAAGAGAGATTATTTATGAAATCGGCGGCGGCATAATGAACGGAAAGAAGTTCAAAGCCGTCCAGACTGGCGGTCCTTCCGGCGGCTGTATCCCTGAGGAGCATCTGGACCTGCCGGTGGACTTTGACTCTCTGGCCAAAGTCGGGTCTATGATGGGGTCAGGCGGCATGGTCGTAATGGACGAAGACAACTGCATGGTCGATGTCGCAAAGTACTTCCTCTCTTTCTGCCAATCTGAATCATGCGGCAAGTGCCCGCCCTGCAGAATCGGCACCTATCAGATGCTTGAAATTCTGGAGCGGATAACTACAGGCAAGGGAGAGGAAGGAGATATCGAACGGCTCGAAAAACTCGGCAAATTGGTCAAGGAAGGCGCATTATGCGGACTTGGCAACAGCGCGCCTAACCCGGTTCTTACGACTATCAGATATTTCAGGGAGGAATACGAGGAGCACATCCGGGATAAATACTGCCGTGCGAAGGCCTGCAGCGGCCTTGGAGTATTCAGGATTGAGCACGACGAATGTTTCCTCTGTGGTCTTTGTAAACAGGCATGCGCCTTCGATGCCGTGAAAGATACTAAGGACAGCTTCTTTATCGATCAGGACTACTGCACAAAGTGCAAGGCCTGCTATAATGCGTGTCCGATCGGCGCGGTGAAGGTCGAGAAAAAGAGGAGAAGCGCCGATAAACAGGAGGTAGTATGAGCGAAACGGCAAATAAAGACGAAGCTCCGAAGAAGGATATGAAGGATGTCTTCGCAGCGGTCGAGAATATCAAGTGCTCTGTTCAGAAATCCCAGAAGTTCGTGGAAGAGTTCCTCTCGGAGCCGATGTGCGGGAAATGCCATCCCTGCATGCTCGGAAGTTACGAGGCACTGGTGAGACTCAAGAGAATATCCGCCGGTGTGGGCAACGAGGACGACGTCAGAGCTGTAAAAAGAATTGCAGACGATATGCTGGAGAGTTCCAGGTGCATTAAGGGCAAGGACACTGCGAAGTTCCTTCTTGCTGAGTTGAAGGGCGAGGCTTTTGCCGAACATCTCGCAGGGAAGTGCAGTGCGCGGGAATGTCCTAACTATATCATGTACAGAGTGATCCCGGAAAAGTGCGTAATGTGCGGTCTCTGCAAGGACGCGTGTAAATACAATGCTATCCTCGGAGAGAAGAGAACATCTTACCGGTCGGGCTACCTGCCTTTTGAAGTACGCCAGAAAAGATGCGTCAAGTGCGGAGACTGCCTGCCGGCATGTCCTTATGGAGCGATCGAAGTCATAGAAGAAAAAACGGCAGTTCTTGTTTAATAGAGGAGGAATAGATGGGAAACATGGTTAGTCTGAAAATAGACGGAAAAGACGTAAAAGTTGAGGAGGGCCTTAACCTTATAGAGGCCGCTGCCGCTGGCGGGGTGCACATACCGAACCTCTGCTATATAAAGGGCATGAAGGGTATTGGTGCGTGCAGACTCTGCGTGGTGGAGGTGGAGGGCGCGAAGGCGCCTGTTATCGCCTGCAACACTAAGGTCAAGGAAGGGATGAGCATAGCGACGAATACCGATAAGGTGAAGGAGATCAGGAAATTCGTTATTGATCTGATCCTCTCTATGCATCCGCTTGACTGTATGACATGCACTAAGGCAGGCGTCTGCAACCTGCAGCAATACGCCTATGACTTTGAGATTAAGGAGTCCAGCTTTACAAGGAAGAAATTCGGCTACCCTATAGACGAGTCAAATCCTTTTATCAAAAGAGACCCGGAATACTGTGTCCTTTGCAGCAGGTGCGTGAGGGTCTGCAAGGCGCAAGGCACGAACGTGCTCGAATTTTCGGGCAGGGGAGTCGGCGCCAAGGTAGTGACGGCAAACGACAAACCATTGCAGGAATCAGGCTGCACCTTCTGCGGAAGCTGTGTGGACGCCTGTCCTGTCAACGCGCTTCTGGAGGCTGACAGATGGAGAAAAGGCAGGGAGTGGGAGTACGACAAGGTGTCCTCTGTATGTCTGTCCTGCGGCAACGGCTGCAGCATCTCGGTGAGCACGAAAGACGGCGAAGTAATAAAGATAAATTCAGCCGTGTCGGAAGGCGCTGCTGAAAAATATATCTGCGCCATAGGGAGATTTGGCTTCGA
>JBAIXS010000285.1:0-13188 GCA_037916395.1 Candidatus Sulfobium mesophilum | reverse complement strand
CGCCGTAAGTTTTTAACTCATTATGTTTGAGGTCGCGGACCCGCTTTGTATCTGCGCCGATCACCACGTCTATAATATGGCCGATCCCGAACCGCTGCTGCGTCCTTGATATCGCCGACATTATTATCTGCGCATCAGTGGTAATATCGATTTGCTCGGCAGAGCCGGTGCACACATCGCAGCAGCCGCAATTGTCGCCTGGATAGTCTTCGCCGAAAAAACCCAGAAGCTGTTTCCTCCTGCATGCATTGTGTGACGCATATTCCACGGTCCGGTGCAGCTTTTCCAGGGCAATAGCGCGCTCGTTCTCACCCTCCATCTGATCAATGAAATAACGGATCTTCGGAATGTCTCCCCTGCTGAAGAACAGGAGGCAGTGGGCGGGCTCGCCGTCGCGCCCTGCGCGGCCCGTCTCCTGATAATAGCCTTCGATGTTCTTTGGAAGGTCTGCATGGACAACAAATCGCACATTCGATTTATCTATTCCCAGACCGAAGGCGATAGTCGCCACGATCACCTGCACCTCATCACGATTAAAAGCCTCCTGATTCTTGCTCCGCTCCTCAGAGGATAACCCCGCATGGTAGGGAAGGGCTTTGATCCCGCCGGAGACAAGGAAGGCGGCCGTTTCCATTACCGAATCACGGGTCGTCCGGTAAATGATGCCCGATTCATTCTTATGCTCCGTGAGGAACTCCATTATTTGGTACCTGACCTTCGCTTTCGGCTTCACTGCATAGAAAAGGTTTGCGCGGTTAAAGGAGGCCCGCACGATGTAGGGTCTCCTGAGGCCGATCCTATTGATAATGTCATCTTGAACTTTGTGGGTGGCGGTCGCGGTAAAGGCCGCAACTGGAACATCAGGGAACATCCTTGGTATGAGAGAAAGGCTGAGATAATCCGGACGGAAATCATGGCCCCATTCTGATATACAATGCGCCTCGTCTATCGCAAATAGAGAGATGGGAAAGGTCTTGAGCGTTTCGAGGAAATGCGGCATCGCAAAACGCTCGGGTGCGATATAGAGAAGCTTTATCTTGTTGTACCTCAACATGCGGTAGACATCCGAAATCTCATCGGCGTTCAGCGAGCTGTTCATAAAAGCTGCCTTTATCCCGTTTTCAATTGCAGCATCGACCTGGTCTTTCATGAGGGAGATGAGCGGGCTTATAATAACGGCGGTGCCATCCATCATTTTTGCCGGAAGCTGGTAGCAGAGCGATTTTCCCCCGCCTGTCGGCATGACAGCGAAAACGTCCCGTCTGTTGACTATGCTTTGAATGATACTTTCCTGATTCGGACGGAATGTCTGAAAACCAAAGACGGTACTTAACGTTTCGTATATCGCTGATTCACTATATCGGTCTTCATCGGTCATCGCCCGATATTTTAGCACGGAATTCTGTGGGGACATAACGTGTTTTGCCTCCACTTCCTTGAAAAACCTTTCTCATTCCCTTTACAATTCGGTATGACTATTTTGGAAAAGATTGTTGATAAGAAAAGACAGCGGCTCGCTGCCGCTAAATGCAGCAGGTCATTATCGGAACTTAAGGCGCTAATTAGAGACACCGAGACCCCGAGGGATTTCGGCAGGGCAATTAAGAGAAAGTCTGAAGCAGTCAGTATAATTGCTGAAATCAAGAAGACATCCCCGTCCAAAGGGCTTATAAGAGCTGATTTTGACCATAAGAAAATCGCCTCTATTTATGAAAATAAAAAGGTTGACGCCATTTCTGTTATAACTGAAGAGGACTTTTTTAAAGGGGAATTTGCTTTCTTGTCGGATGTCAGGAAAATAGTCACGATGCCTGTCCTGAGAAAAGATTTTATCTTCGACGAATATCAGATATACGAGGCCAGGGCCGGGGGAGCAGACGCCATACTGCTGATTGCAGCTGTTCTTGACGTAATACAGGCTGCCGAATATTTGCAACTTGCGGCTGAGTTAGGCATGTCTGTGCTTTTTGAGGTGCACAGCTTCACTGAACTGGAAACCGCTATCAAGATAAGCGCGCCGATAATAGGCGTAAATAACAGGGACCTTAAGACGCTTTCAATTGATCTTAACACTTCGTTGCTTTTAAAGAAGGAGGTCCCTGCCGGTCATATCTGCGTAAGCGAAAGCGGCATCCGGACAAGGGAAGATGTTACGCGGATTGAAGCTGCCGGCATCGATGCGATTCTGGTCGGGACGTGTCTAATGGAATCTGCCGATATCGGGGAGAAAATCGATGAGCTGCGGGGAGACTGATATTTGTTCCCATTAGACACTGTTCTACAACTCATTTTACCGTCTTATCGGAGATAATATCCTCCGTATACATATACAAAATGCCCGAGGATTGTATATGAATCTCTACCCCATGAGTCGGGCAGCGGCCAATATGGTTCTCCGTCTTTGAGTGCCTTTATCGCGGCGTCGTCAAGCATCTTATGCCCGGAGGTCCTTGCCAGTTCGATAGCCCCTAATCTTCCATCTTTCTTGATGGTAAACCGAATCTGAAGATCCCCATAAAGCCCCTTTGCTGCAGCCTCCGGAGGATACACCCATATGCTTTCTATCTTTTGCCTCAATTGTCTCATGTAGCCTGCGTATCGGTAGTCCTCCGTATTAAAGGTGATGGTATCATCTTTTTTGGCCATTTTGTTACGTCCGCCGGAATTCTTCTCGCCCATTGATTCAGTAATTTCCTTAAACGACCGAGCCACTGAAAATCCTGGCTTCCCCGGCGTGACAGGAGTACCTTTGTCTTCTAATTCACCCGTTCCCTTGCTTGCTCCTGACTTCCCTGCTTCACCTGCCTGCGGAAGCCTGCCGTCTGGTAGCGGCTTCCCGTCCCCTTTTCCTTCTCCCGGCACGACAGGTTTCTCAACGGGCAGGGGCGGCTTAGTCGGTGCAACCTTTGCTGAAGGAGCCGGCATACTGCGAGGGGAGACTCTCGGCCTGGGGGCGGTCCTTGAAGGAGGCAGCGGCAGGGGTTTTATCGGTACCTCCGGTCTTTTCAGCTCCTCCGGCGATACCAGACTTGTAACAAGTTCACGGGCCTTCTTTATTTTTTGTTCCGGGACTAAATACATCCCCGAAAAGAGAACGATGTGAAACACCACAGAGAAGAAAAGAAACTTTTTTATAGTCAATTTGAAACTTTCCTGTTAGTCAGTCTCGCATGATGCTATCGCACTCTGATCAAAACCCGGGAGGAAACGGACAATGTATTTTTGCTTTTCTCACTGAGGAGCTGCCGTTAAGGAAATATGCAGATATCTTGAAAAAGAAGTCGCCTACAGAACCTGAAACAGTGCTGTCCCTGTTTTCAGCCCATGCCATAGTCTTCTTGTTATTGTTAATTGCGACAATAAGATAGATGTGATTTACTGCCATCCCTTCGATGTCTTCAGTGCTCGGAAACGGTAGGCCCTTCATAGTCCCAAACTGCGTATGAGAATGAAAATCTCCGATAATCTGAATGCGGTCAAGCCGCTCGAGTATCGGATCGATCTTTTTATGACTTCTGTCGAAGGACACCACGCCTTTGTGTTTTCTGTAGGCGGTCTGGAAACTGAAGGCATGCTCGATAATAAACCTGTCCTCAAGCTTATACCCAAGGAGAAAACCGAGACATTCTCTCTTGTAGACCTCCGCAGAACTGAGCAATAAGTCGATAAATGCGTTTTCTGAAAGGTAAACCCTCATGTCAGTTATGTTTAGGTATTCTAACCGAAAGAACAGGACAGGGTGCGTTTCGAACTACCTGCTCCGCCGTACTGCCAAAAAGCATCCTGTCTATGCCTTTTCGCCCGTGTGTGCCAAGCACAACGAGATCTATTTTATTATCTGCTGCAAACTTCACAATTTCCTCATAGGGTATGCCCCTTAAAACAACATATTCAAAATCCTTCATACCTCTCATATCTTCAGTAAGATTCTTTTCGAGCTCGGCCCTGGCTCTCTTTTCCATATCGTGATAGATTTCGTCGACCGATACATGAGGAACATACCAGCCGGCGCTTTTTACGACATCATATATGACGTGTATAAGGAAAAGCTTGGCACTGTATTGCCGCGCAATATCCGTAGCGTAGGGAAGGGCTTGCGAAGAACCTTCCGAAAAATCGGTAGCAAAAAGGATTCTGCTGATCTGCATTTTAAACCTCCCTAAGGCATTTAGAAGCGTACTCAGGTGACGTAGGCAGTATATAAAAGCCGGAGCCCCATTCGAATCCGCTTGTCTGCAAGAGCCGGGGCATTATCTCCAGATGCCAATGGAAATCTTCCCCCAGAGTATGCCAGTGGTCCTTCCTGGGTATTCTGTTCGGAGCGGAATGTATAAAATAGTTAAAAGCCAGCCGCGGAAAGATTGCCCGCAATTTTTTCAGTATGGAAGATAGAATAAAAGCCATGTCCTCAATCTCTTCCATGCCGATGTTCTGGAATGAACAACTATGCCTCTTAGGAACTATCCAGGACTCAAACGGAAATTTTGATGCATACGGGCAAAAGGAAATGAAATGTCTCGTCTCGAGGATGATCCGGCTGCCTATTCGGATCTCCTCTCTGATGATGTCGCAAAATATGCATCTCTCTTTATATGCAAAATACTCTTTCGCGCCATCAAGTTCTTCTTTGACTCTTTTAGGTATAACCGGTGTCGAAGTCAGGTGCGACAAAGGATGGGAATATATAGCACCAGCTTCTTTTCCTGAATTTTTATAGATAAGTGTATATCTCAGGCGGGGGTCTTTTTCGAGATCGACCATTCTTTCTCTATATGTTCTGATTACTTTGATCATCTGGTCAAGCCCCTTGTCCTCAGGCCTTACCGAATGTTCAGGGGACTCAATAATTATTTCGTTGGCGCCGATACCATTCATCTTGTCATACATGCCATCCCCTCTTCTTGAGAGTTCCCCCTCGACCTGAAATATCGGGTAAAAATTAGGGATGACTCTGGTGGCCCATGTATTGCTGCCATGTCCAGATGGCAGCGACAGTATCTCGCCGCACGTCTCCTTTTCCCGCCCTGCACACAGGATACAACTGCCTTCGTCTTCCACTGCAGGTGATATGGCATATTCAGAAGGGGCCTTTGGCTGATTAAGTACAGCGACCCACCGGCCAAGAAGCGGGTCTTTTCTAAGTTCATGCAGGTCTGTTTTTTCCATAAAGTATTCTCAGTCCTTCGAGTGTCAGGTTTGAATTAATTTTATGGGTTCTTCTTAAGAATCTTCCCATGACCGCGGCAAAACCGCCTGTCAGAATTACCTTCAAGGTAAAACCGGTCTCCTCCTCTATCCCCGCCAGAATCCTTTCACACGCTCCGGCTGTTCCGTAAAATAAGCCCGACCGAATGCAGGTTGACGTATCCACTCCCAGGGCGCGCAAAGGTGGCTCCAATATAACCTCCTGCAGCCTTGAGGTACCTGTCTTAAGCGCTCTGTTCATCAATCCCAGTCCCGGCAGGATGGCGCCGCCGATAAAATCGCGATCCCGGCCGACCACTGTTATAGTCGTTGCCGTTCCAAAATCCACCACAGCGGCTGGATTTCCATAAATCTCTTTCGCCGCCACCGCATTTGCTATCCTGTCACTGCCCACATTCTCAGGGGCGTCCACTTTGAACTTAAGTCCAGAGAGCATCTCATGGGTAACGGTCAATATAGCCGTATCTTCGGCGCCGGATAGCCTTCCGAGAGCTTCTGACATGACAGAAGTATGGCTCGGAACTACAGAAGATATTATACCTCCAAGGCTATTTTTTTCTATACGATTTTGCTGCAAGAAATTGCAGATTTCAGACAGATATTCCATTGAATCCTTTAGAGGATGAGTGTCAATCCTCTGCACTTGGAGACTCCCTGCTGTGAAATATCCTATATTTATCGATGAGTTGCCAATATCGACTGCGATTAGCATTTAACCTCTCCTCCAATAAAGAAAGAACATTGCTTATAAAATCGACCCGCCTAATTATAAGCTAACAATTGGAGGAAATAAAACTTCTTTACCTTAGCTCTGTGACATCTCCGGCACTGATTGTCTTCCTTTCGCCAGAGGCCAGTTTCAGCAATAACCTTCCCTGTTCGTCGATGTCTTCTGCAAATCCTGAGAGAAAATCAGTTCCCATAGTGACTCGCACTTTATTTCCGATAGTTGACGACAGACCCTTCCATGCCTTAAGAAGTGGCAATCTGCCCTCACTTAGCAAAATCCTGTACCACTTCTCCAGTTCATTCAGAATCTCTGCAATGATTGCGCTTCTTTCAAAGTACTCGCCGGTTTCTTCTCTGACCGAGGTCGCCGTGGATTTAAGTTCCTCAGGAAAATCCATCCGGCGGGCATTTACGTTTACGCCTATACCTATTACCGCAACCTTGTCAATTCCGCCACGACCTGACTTAAATTCCGCCAGAATTCCGCCGATTTTTTTGCCGCATACCATAAGATCATTCGGCCATTTTATGTTTACATTCAGCCCGCTTTTGCTCCTTAGTGCGCATGCGCACGCAACAGCGGCTGCAACTGTCAAAAGGGTGGCATCCTCAATGGCTAGTTCGGCACGCAACACTGCACTCATATAAATATTGCAGCCAGGCGGGGAAACCCATATCCGCCCCAATCTGCCCCTGCCTTGAGTCTGTGAATCCGCTACGATTGCGATTTCCGAATCAGGGTATTGCGCGGACAGTTCGACAGCCAGTGTATTTGTCGAGTCGACCGCGCCGTAACAGATAATCTTCCTCCAAAAAGCGCTCAGGAGCTTTGCCCTAATATCATCCGGTGAAAGGTCCCTGTTTTTGATATATCCATCCTCCTGATATTTCAATTCAGCCATCATGCCTTTTACCTTTTGACTCCGAAGTTTCCTCACTCGCTTCTAATAGCCCGACAGGCAAAACACAAAAAGTCGCGGCAAAACGCCGCCGCCCAACCTGGATTATATCACATGCCCGGTATCATAAAAGTGAATTAAAGAGGAAAGAAGAAAGGGTAATTAAGGATCAAGTAACGATATACAGAATCTTCGCCATTTTTTCATCTTTTAAAATAGTTTTATTGATAATTTCGCGATGCCAGTGCTACCAGATGTTGTGATGATTTATCCGATTTTTTTTAATCTCATGTAATCCGGAGCTTTTGGTTCAATTTTTTTTATGGCAGTCCTGACCTTTTTCGCATGCCTCGATCCGAACATTCTGTAATCGAGCTTCCTGAGAAGCGTAAATAACTCAATTCTATCCATAATCCGCATGCCCGCCATCGTGGCGCAGATATCAAAACCCTCTCCGGTAAAAAAAACGACACTCTTACTTTGCTGGGTCTTGATCCAAAGATCATCCAGTGACTGCATTATGATTGCTTCGGCCAGGGAGGCAAGCCTCCTCCTCTGGACATCCCCGGAGTTTCTCTTTGAACTTTTTTGCCTTTCTGCACCATTGGCAGTATTGTTTCCCTTAATAAAATCAGTACGGTAAAGAGTCGGCAGACTTCTTAAAATCGTCCTCACCTGGCAACCCGGCATATTCTTTCTCCTTTCATGCGCTGATGGATAAATATCGATTTGTAATTCATTTATTAAGATACAGCAGCCAAAGATAGAAAATATATCAGCGCAAATCTGATTTTTGTGTAGCATTTGTTCCAATTGTTTTGTAAGTTTTTGTCCTACGGGGAGAAGCGGGTTATTTTAAGGCCAGGTATCTTTCGGGGTTGTCTACGGCCGCTTCGACAATCTCGGCTTCCGCAACGCCGATGCTCCTGAGGACCTTGTATGAGTCCATTACTGTCATTCCGCTGCCTGCTAAAATGCGTTTTCTGATGGCTGGTTTCGTGCCCTTTGTTCCCTTGACCGAATCGGACACGAGAATAATTCTGTCGAGGCGTTTCCTGTTAAAGATAAGTTCCAAAGTTACAGGATGAAGGTGAAAGCCGTCGGCAATGACCTCAATGTACAAATCTTCATCAATTAGTCCAAGCCCGATAAGCCCGGGCTCTCTTTGATGAAAGGGCCTCATGGCATTGAATAAATGAGTTATGCCTGTAGCCCCCGCCTTTTTGCCGTTTATAGCCTCTTCATAGGTAGCGTCCGAATGCCCCATATTTGCCCTTATCCCCAGTTTCCGGCAATGTTCAATCACCCGCAGCGCCCCCGGTATTTCAGGCGCAATCGTAACTACTTTTATGATGCCTTCATACCCGGCTATCAGTTCTTTAAAAACAGAGAGGCTCGGCCTCACAAACGTATCCTTATCGAGGGCGCCGCATCTTGCGGGATTCAAAAAAGGACCTTCGAGATGCAGCCCCAGAATGAGAGCTTCACGGCTATGGCCTGCATTTCCAGCATCTGCAGTTTCCCCGGCTGAACTGTTTCGTTCAGTTTGCATCTTTATCGCCTTTCGTACCGCTTCCATATTGCTTCTCATTTCGGCGACAGCGGCCGGATAAATGGTGGGGAGAAAGGCTTTTGTTCCGGCAACAGCATGGAGGCCGGCGATTCTCAGGACATCTGAAGGATTGTGGGTCCTTGTATCGTATCTGCCGATTCCATGAGTATGGAGGTCGACAACACCCGAACGGGTCAAATCATCCTGCCCCTTCTGGTAAAGAAGTCGCTCAGCGCAACCCGGATGACCGCACCCTTCGACCATTTTCTCTTAGTCTCTTTTTCGAGGTCCCTGGCGGTTTCTTCGAGCGCTTCAAGCACTTCTTCTTCGAGATATACAGAGGTCTTTACAAGTTTTTCCTGTTCTTCAGCCATGTTTGAGAGATCAGCCTATCCTGTCCATTCCCGCATAAGACCTTAGCGCCTCGGGAATGACGACGGTGCCGTCTTTTTGCTGATAATTTTCGAGGATAGCGACAACAGTCCTGCCTATCGCAAGACCTGAACCGTTTAGTGTATGCACGAACTCAGTGCCTTTCTTGCCTTCACGCTTGAACCTGATATTAGCCCTTCTCGCCTGGAAGTCCCCGAAGTTAGAGCATGACGAAATTTCCCGGTATTTCTGCTGACCCGGCAGCCAGACCTCCAGGTCATATGTCTTTGCGGATGAAAAACCAAGATCAGCAGTGCAGAGCGCAACGACCCTGTATGGAAGCCCGAGTTTTCGAAGAATTTCCTCAGCATTTCCTGTTAGTCTTTCCAGCTCGTCATAGGAATCCTCGGGTTTTACAAATTTCACCATTTCGACTTTATTGAACTGGTGCTGCCGTATAAGCCCCCTGGTGTCTTTTCCGTAGGACCCTGCCTCTCTTCTGAAACAGGGGGTGTAGGCTGTGTAGTAAAGCGGCAGGTCGGCTTCTTTCAGTATCTCGTCGCGATGGATGTTAGTAACAGGCACTTCCGCCGTAGGGATGAGGTAAAATTCAGGGTCGGCCACTCTGAAAAGTTCCATCTCAAACTTAGGCAGCTGCCCAGTTCCTGTCATGCTTTCCCTGTTGACGATTATAGGGGGAAAGACCTCTTTATATCCTGCCCCGGTATTTGTATCGAGCATGAAATTCATCAGGGCTCTTTCAAGCCTGGCACCGGCCCCTTTCATGAGGGCAAACCTCGCGCCTGAGATCTTAGCTGCCCGGTCAAAGTCGATAATATCCAATGCCTCGGCGATGTCCCAGTGGTTGAGCGGTTCAAAATTGAACTCTCTGGGACTACCCCATTTTCTTATCTCGACATTTTCTGTCTCGTCCACGCCAAAAGGGACGGATTCATGCGGAATATTAGGGATAGTAAGCACAAGTTGCTTTGTCTCCTCTTCAACGGTCCTGAGCTGCTCTTCCAAAACCTTTATCGCATCAGCGACCTTCTTCATCTGTTCAAGCTGAGCGGAGGCGTCAGCCTTCTGTCTCTTGAGTTGGCCGATTTCTTCTGAAACAACATTGCGCCTGTTCCGGAGTTCCTCGACCTCCCTCATGATCGCCATCCGCCTTGCATCAATAGAGAGAAAATCGGACAGTGGAAATTCATAATTTCTTTTTTTCAAGGACTCCTGAACTGCGTTTACGTTTTCTCTGATGAATCTAACATCAAGCATTGACTGATTAATTTCCTTTCCTATGTATGAAATATAATATAGCGTAAGAAATTGAAAATTAAAAGCAACTTACCCTGCCTGGCTATGACGGATTCGCACAACCATTCTTATAATGCATCTGCTTTAACAATGGTGGTACCGATGGGCACAGATGAACCATTATTTTCTCCGTAATCCATCCCAGATGGATATTGCAGCCACTATGTGATGCCGATTACTGAAAGCCAAATATTTGTGAAGTATCCTGAAAAATACGTAATGAAAGGAGGAAAGATGAGATTCATCGATTTCTGGAAGCTGGAGATTTTCGAACTTCCGATAACAGACAGAATTTTTTTCAGGGACGCTATCAGCACCCTGCAAACATGGAAGATAGTAAAGAAAGAATACCCTGAGCTCGAGCTGATAAAGAAAATATTGGAAGATGAAATAAATATCCGGTGAATTCAACGGATTCAGATAGCAAGCAGGACAGGGGGAAATCTTAAGAACGATGAGTGCATTGTGAAATAAATGAAATTTCCTAATAGAACCCCATCGCTTCTCGCACAAGAGCCATAGTTTCCTGACAGACTTTTCCCGCTTTTTCATTCCCTTTATCAACTATACTCTGAAGCAGATCCGGATTCTTAATCAGTTCTTCCCTTTTTGCCCAGATAGGTTCGAGTACCCTAAAGACGTTTTTGATCAGGATCTTTTTGCAGTCGATACAGCCTATGCCCGCAGTGCGGCAGCCTTCAGCCACATAATCCTGCTCTTCCTTTGAAGAAAAGACCTTGTGAAGTTGATGGACCGGAGAAAGATCGGGGTTTCCCCGATCGGTGCGTCTGATCCTGGCCGGGTCAGTCGCCATGGTTTTGATCTTATGCTCGACCTCTTTCGGACTGTCAGAAAGATATATAGCGTTACCATAGCTTTTAGACATCTTTCTCCCGTCCACCCCCGGGACCTTCGGGAACTCAGTCAGCAATGCTTCCGGCTCAGGGAAGACCTCGCCGTAAAAGTTGTTGAATCTTCTCGCGATTTCTCGCGATATTTCGAGATGGGGCACCTGATCGACTCCGACAGGGACATGCTTGGCCCTGTAAATTATGATGTCTGCAGTCTGAAGGAGGGGATATCCCAAAAATCCATAGGTGGCAAGGTCACGATCCTTAAGTTCCTGCTGTTTTTCCTTATAGGTTGGAACACGCTCTAGCCAGCCAAGCGGAGTAATCATGGAAAGCAGCAGGTGAAGTTCGGCATGTTCAAGAATCCTCGACTGAATAAAAATCGTGCACCTGTCGGGATCAAGACCAACGGACAGGAAATTCAGGAGCAGATCCTTAGCCGACTCACGTATGGCCGAGGGGGTCGCATAGCCGGAAGTAAGTGCATGCCAGTCCGCAATGAAGTAATAGCAGTCGTATTTATCCTGCAGCCTTACCCAGTTCTGGAGTGCCCCGACAAGGTTTCCAAGGTGAACCCTCCCGCTTGCCTGCATGCCGCTTAATACCCGTTCTTTCACCATCTCTTTAGCCTTCCCTCAATAGATTTGAAATAATTTTAGAAAAAATGCGATAAAAGGCATAATGATATAATTTGCAATTCCGCTATATATCAGCAGCAGAACAATAATAAACCCGAAGGGCTCTATCCTGCTGAATAAGGCAGCCTGTTTGTAAGGCAGGAGTCCTGTAAGCACCCGTCCACCATCCAGGGGAGGTATAGGGATCATATTAAAGGAGGCAAGGACAATATTTACTATAATGCTCGACTGGAATATCAAAGTAAGAGGCCTCAGAACCTTCTCGCCGACTACTTCGGGGGAAAGTCCGGCAAGCGGGTTTAAAACAGCCTTCCATATGATAAAACTGAGAACCGCCAGCAAAATATTTGTGACAGGTCCGGCCGCAGCGGATATAGCCATATCTTTTCTCGGATTATTGAAATTCATCGGGTTTATCGGGACAGGTTTTGCGTATCCAAAGACAAAGCGGCCGTGCGTAAAATAGAATAGCATCAGCGGTAGAATGATGGTCCCGAAGGGATCGATATGGGGTATAGGATTGAGGGTGAGCCTTCCGAGCATCTTTGCAGTCGGATCCCCGAGTCTGTAGGCAACATACCCGTGCGAGACCTCATGAAAGGTTATCGCAAGCAGGATCGGCAATGCGGATATCAGTAAATGCCTGATTGTGTCAGCCGTTTCCAAATGTCATATCCTTTTAAATGTGAATATTTCTGAGATAACCAGATCGGTCAGGGCAGACGTTCCTTTATATCATCACTGAGATATGCGTACTGAGGGGATCCGCCGGGATCAGCTATCTTCCAGACAAGTTCGAAGTTACATAAAATCACTTCAGGTTCGCCGCTCATATTTTTCATAATCCGACCCTCGCTGTCAACGGCCAGCAAAAGATCGTTTGCCTTTAGTAAAGACCCATCATAGCCCGCCTTTTTCAAATTTTCTTTCATTCTCTCCAAAAACATCAGGCATGTGGGTTCATCGATGATACCCTGATAGACGGCCCTTGCAAGGTCGACCGGCGTATAGAGGGGACCCTGCTTTGCCACTGAATGATCCGGACCATTATAATAGCCGCGAATCGTAATGTAGTTATGCCTCTCCTGAAGAATGGGGTTGCCTTCCGGATCCAGGATGTCCTTATGCGTTTCATACCGCCTTACATCGATTGAATGCTCTATTTTGGCTGTCCCGGTCATATATATAGCCCGCACATAGACGGTAGGGATGCCAAGTTCCTTTAGCCTGTGCGCAATCGCAAACTCCTCAAAAGGGCTGTTAATGCCATACTCCCGGATCTGCGGACCATCAATGCCGCCGTTTTCTTCATCGGGAAGTTCGCCCACGCGAGACGTTTCCCACACCAGGTGTATGTTATCCTTTGTTATCGTATAAAAAATTTCCTTTAAATCAGACAGCCTCAGGGAAGGAGTCTTCCTCCACCTCTCGGGAAGGAAATAGTCGAACAAGCGGGCATTTCTGCCTACCACCCATAAATGGCCGCCCGTACTTTCCGCATGCCCATAAACATAAGGAACGCCCATCACATCCATTCTGGACAAATGGGCCGGCAGGGCGGTAGGCTTGAAACGGTCGCGCTGATCATCCAGATAGGAATGCCTCCTGGACTCCTTGACCTCGTT
>JBAIXS010000284.1:0-7305 GCA_037916395.1 Candidatus Sulfobium mesophilum | reverse complement strand
GCACATGCGTCGCATCTTCCCTTCTTTGATTATTTAATCCCCGCCTATCTGATTGCGGTCCCTCTGGTTTTAGAAAAGAAAATCAACATCAATTTTTCTTTGCGGCATATTCTAATGGGCCTGCTTGTGTCTGTTGTTGTTCTGGCGCCCCTTTTTGGGGTCTTTATGCATGGGAAAAAGTTTGCGGTCATGGGAGCCGGCGCGGCATTATTTCAGCTCCTTGGCGTATCGTTTCCTGAGGAGGTTTTTTTCAGGGGATTTCTGCAGGAGACATTCGGCAATGACGCAAAAAGTACAGTTATCGTGAGTCTGATGTTTGCTGCAGCACATCTGCCAGCCCTGTTCTTTTATGGCGACAGCTACGCTCCTCTGACATTTTTTCCGTCACTTGTCATGGGCTTTCTTTACATGCGCACGTCAAACGTCGTACCCTCAACAATCTTTCATTTCCTGTCAAATGTCTTGTACCTTGGGTCTATGTGATATACTGAATAGCTGTGTTTAAGATGAGAATATGCAAAATGCATCAGGTTTACAGATGCTGTTAAAAAGATTATCAATTTTGCTTATTATGGTCTTTCTTGCGTCATGCGGAAATGAGAAGGCAGCGGTCTTGTCGGCAGGTGGCGTCAGAATCACTGCTAATGAGGCTCCGGCGCGCAGGCTTTCAATGGAGTCAGTTCTTGCCGCAGCGGAAAAAGGTCGACACAAGGAAGGCGAAATTATTGTTAAGTTTAAGCCGGATGTCCGCACGGAATCCTCCCTGCGTGCGCATCAGGCATTGGGAGCGAAGGTGCTCCGGAGGCTTAGGTTTCTGAACGCCGAGCATGTCAGGCTGCCGCAGGGAGTGACGGTCAGAGATGCGATAATGCGGTATATGCAGGACCCTGATGTCGAATACGCAGAACCAAACTACATAAGGTCTGCCGGGGTCACTTTGCCTGATGATCAATTTTTCCGCCTTCAGTGGGAGCTCAGAAATACCGTGAGCCCCGGGATTGACATCAGTATGCCTTCTGCGTGGGATATTATCAGGGGAGATGGCGGACTCATAATTGCCGTGCTCGACACCGGAGTAGATTACACCCATCCAGATCTTGCGGCCAATATCTGGCGCAACCCCACTGAGCCCAGTTGCGCGGGCAACGCTGACACGGACAACAATGGATATGCTGCGGACTGCAGGGGATGGAATTTCGTTGGTGATAACAATAACCCGATGGATACCGAAGGACATGGGACACATGTCAGCGGTGTGATAGGCGCAGTCGGCAATAACAGTCTCGGCATCGCAGGCATGATCTGGATAGTTCAAATTATGCCTGTGAAATTCCTCGATGACAGCGGGAATGGGACTGTCACGGACGAGGTTGCCGCCATAGAATATGCAATTTCTAAAGGTGCAAAGATAATTAATGCAAGCTTCTCGGGTGGTGAATTTTCAAATTTCGAGCAAGACGCTATAGCAGAAGCAAATTCGGCAGGCGTTTTGTTTGTGACCGTCGCGGGAAACAATGGGAATACCGCCTTTGGAAGCGACAACGATTCTTTTCCGGTCTATCCCGCGAATTACAAACTGCCTAATATTATTTCAGTTGCGGCGTCGGATCAGTATGACCATATCGCTTCATTCAGCAACTTCGGCGCCAATACCGTACACGTCGCGGCCCCCGGTGTATCGATATTAAGTACAGTCCCTTCCGGGCTTAACTCGCTTTCTTGCGGCGGATCGCCTCTTTCCGGTTATCAATATTGCGACGGAACTTCGATGGCTGCCCCGCATGTCGCTGGACTTGCGGGACTAATCTTGGGCTACTATGGTGATCTCACGCCTATACAACTGAAGGCAATGATCATGAGGTATGTCGATAAACTTCCGACTTTCCAGGGGATTGTCATAAGCGGGGGCAGGATAAACGCGTACAAGAGCATATCGGCCCTGCTTGCGCCATCGGGACTTACGGCTAATGCTATGTCTTCAACTCAGGTAGTCCTGAATTGGAATGATAACGCCACAGGCGAGGACGGGTATAAAATCGAGAGGAGGACTTCCAGTGGCGATTTTGAAGAAATCGACAGCACAGGGCCTGATGTCACAACCTATACCGACATCAAAGGGCTTGCCCCGTCTACTCAATACACATACAGAGTGCGGGCCTTTAATACTGCCTTGGTCAACTCCCCTGATTCCAATGAGGCTTCCGCACTAACATTGTCCGGTACAACTCCCACCCCGGCGCCTTCATCAGGCGGAGGAGGATGTTCTGTCGGCACACGGCATACTACGCCTGGCGATGTGGACGTCTTGCTGCTACTGATGCCTGCAGTTGCGATTTTGCTAATTCTGCGGCGGAGGGGAAAAATAGTATTTCCGGCATAACCTCATTTGATATATAATCAAACACCGATAATACCGGAGAATTTCTGCATGGAGCTGCGCAATGACTAATCTAAGGTTTCTTACTTCAGGCGAATCCCACGGCAGGGCACTGACAGGGATCATTGAGGGCGTTCCCTCGGGGCTATCTCTTAGCTCTGATGATATTGACAGGGAACTCAGAAGGCGGCAGGGAGGCTATGGCAGGGGCGGCAGGATGAAGATAGAGACCGACCATGCACAGATAATATCCGGTGTCCGCCACGGAAAAACGATCGGCTCGCCGATAAGCCTCCTTATCGAAAACCGGGACTGGGAGAACTGGCGGGAGGTTATGAGTCCCGAGCCGGATGGACAACGGCGCGCTGCAAAGGATAAGAGGCTGCAGCCTGTGACCCGCCCAAGGCCGGGGCATGCCGACCTTGCAGGTGCCCTCAAGTTTGACCATCGGGATGTCCGCAATATCCTTGAACGTTCGAGCGCAAGGGAGACCGCGATGAGGGTGGGTCTTGGCGCGGTCGCGAAGAAGTTCCTGTCAGAGTTCGGAATAATGATCGGCAGCCATGTGGTACAGATAGGAACCCACAAGGCACCTTTGATAAGCATGGATAAGGGAGACTTCACGAAGATTTTTGAAGAAGCAGAACGGTCTCCTGTACGATGCGCGGATGAAAATGCTGCAAAGAAGATGAAGAGGCTTATCGACAGGGCAATCAGCCAGGGCGATTCCCTTGGCGGCGTGTTCGAGGTATTTGTCACAGGCGTTCCTGTCGGACTGGGCAGTCATATTCAGTGGGACCGGAGGCTTGATGGAATCCTCGCTCAGGCAATTGCAAGCATACAGGCTATCAAGGGTGTTGAGATTGGCTCAGGGTTTAAGATGGCCGGAGATTTCGGCTCCAGTGTCATGGACGAAATTTATTATGACAGAGCCGGGGCCAGATCCGGCGGTGGCAAGTTCTACCGAAAAACGAACAACGCAGGAGGCATAGAGGGGGGCATCTCAAACGGGATGCCTATCGTAGTCAGGGCAGCGATGAAGCCTATTCCAACGCTCAGAAGACCTCTGATGTCTGTGGATATCAGGACAAAAAAGACCTTCGAGGCAGCATATGAACGTTCGGATGTCTGCGCGGTCCCGGCAGCGGCTATTGTTGCTGAGGCGATGACCGCTCTCGTCCTTGCTGACGCCTTCCTCAGGAAATTCGGCGGGGACAGTCAAAAAGAAGTGATGAGAAACTATAAATCATTTGTTTCTTATGTACAGGGATTTTGATTTCCAATGATAACGATTCTGGTTAGCACCCACCCCTACACCCCTCCCGAGAGGGGAACAAAACAAGGTCCCCTCCTTGGAGGGGCAGGGGGGTGGGTCAATAGACGGCGATTTAGACAGAACGCTTCATGACATGAAGAATATTGTTTTGACCGGTTTCATGGGCGCAGGGAAGACAGCCGTAGGGAGAGAACTTTCGCGGCTTCTTAAGATGAGGCTTGTTGATGTCGACTCTGAGATCGAAGAAAGCACAAATATGAAGATAACCGATATCTTCAGAAATTCCGGCGAGCCCTATTTCCGTCAAATCGAGACGGAAACGATAAGGAAGCTGGCCAGGGCGCAGAACACTGTTATTTCAACGGGCGGAGGGGCCGTCTTAAAAGAGGAGAATATGGCTGCGCTGAGGGAAACTGGGGTCATCTTCTGTCTTCTGGCGGATCCTGAGACTATTATTTCCCGCACATCAGGCAGCAATGACAGACCTCTTTTGAATGTTAAAGACCCGTTGGCCAGGATCAGGGAGCTTCTGAGTCAGAGGATGCCCTTTTACGAAAAGGCGGGCATCACGATAGACACAAACGGAAAGACGCCCCTTGAAGTGGCAAAAGAGATATCCGAGATATTCAAATGCCAGAAATAAAAGTAGAACTGGGCGAAAGAAGCTACCGCATTGCGATAGACTCCGGGATGCTTGCGAATCTTGGAAAAAGTCTCAGGGATTTCGGATTCAGCAGCAAGACCGCAGTGGTGAGCAACCCTACTGTATTTAGTCTTTATGGAAGCCGCGTGGCAGAATCGATGAGAGATGCAGGGTTCGACGTTACGGTAATAGTGCTGCCGGACGGTGAAGAATATAAGAACCTGTCTTCAGTCGAGCGGATCTACGGGGAGATGCTGACTGCGCAACTGGATAGGAAATCCGCTCTCATTGCCCTCGGCGGTGGGGTCATAGGCGATATCACAGGGTTTGCTGCGTCGACCTACATGCGGGGGATAGATTTTATTCAGGTTCCCACTACGCTCCTTGCTCAGGTCGACAGTTCGGTCGGAGGCAAGACCGGGGTCAACCACCAGTTGGGGAAGAACATGATAGGGACCTTCTGGCAACCCAGACTCGTATGGATAGACATCGATACACTGAAGTCATTGCCATCAAGGGAATTTCTCTCTGGTATTGCAGAGGTCATAAAATACGGAGTAATCCGTGATGAAGGATTCTTTTATTTCCTTGAAAAAAACAGGGATAAGGTACTGGCCCTTGATAACGATGTGCTCACCCATGTAGTGCGGCTATCCTGCGAGATAAAGGCTAATGTTGTATCTGAGGACGAGAGGGAGTCCGGGCTGCGTGCGATATTGAATTATGGCCATACCATAGGGCATGCGCTCGAGACTGTAACCGGATATAAGAAATACCTGCACGGTGAGGCGGTTTGTGTCGGCATGTGCGCAGAGGCAAAACTGGCCAGTGCTGTTGGCTTGCTGGAAGATTCGCAGCTTATGCGGCTAAAGGCGCTGATAGAGGCCTATGGTCTTCCGTCATCATTGCCGGATGGTGTTGATTCTCAGCTTCTTATTTCATCGATGAAACTCGACAAGAAGACGGTTTCTGGAGACCTCACTTTTATACTTCCTGAGAAGATCGGAAAGGTAAGGATACAAAGAGGTCTGTCCTTAAAGGAGATAGAGAAGATTCTCGCCAGCAGAGACTAAGTAAGTCCTGTGAGCTATAAGATAACACGCATTGTTGCCATCTGAATGAACTCCGCGCAGCCTTAGCGCGGGTTGTGAATTTGGCACAGCGGTTTATTTGACATAGTCCCTCAAATCCTATAATCTATCAACTGGCGAGAACGTCATGAGGCTTTTCCCAAAAGAAATAGACTTTTTCGAGATATTCGACAGGACCTCTTTAAACATCACCAAGGCTGCTTCACGTCTTGTAGATCTTATGGAAATCTTCGATGATATTGAAGCAAGAGCAAAAGAGATCCACGAGATTGAACAGGACAGCGACATGCTTACCCACGATATCATGAAAAAGCTCAATAAGACCTTTATCACCCCGATTGACAGGGAAGACCTGTACAACCTGGCCTCCAGAATGGATGATGTCATTGACCTGATATGGGCTGTTGCCGACAGGATAGCCGTATTCAAGCTCAGGCAGCCTATGCGGGAGGCGATCGCCATGTCGAAGGACATTCTCACAACCGCCGAAGTCATGCATAAGGCGGTCAAGAAACTCAAAGAGAAGAATTATGCGCATGTCCAGGAATACTGCATCGAGATAAACAGGCTGGAAAACAGCGTAGACAGGGGATTCAGGGATGCCCTGGGGAAACTATTCGATGATGTCAAAGACCCCATACTCATCATTAAGTGGAAAGAGATATACGAGCACCTTGAAGATGCCTCCGACAGATGCGAGGACGTTGCCAATATCCTGGAAGCCATAGTCCTCAAGTATGCATGACACGTATTTCCTGCTCGTATTCGTTATAGTCCTCGCCACCATTTTTGATTTTATCAACGGTTTTCACGACACAGCAAACGCAATCGCTACATCTGTTTCCACCAGGGTGCTCTCTCCCAAGGTCGCGGTTGGGATGGCTGCAGGTTTAAATCTGGTGGGCGCTCTTACCGGCACGGCTGTCGCAAAAACTGTCGGCTCCGGTCTGGTTGAAACCGCTGCTGTAACGCAGGTGACCGTTATCTCCGCTCTTTTATCCGCGATTATCTGGGATCTCGTAACGTGGTATTTCGGGCTGCCTACCTCATCCAGTCATGCCATACTCTCCGGAATACTCGGCGCCGGGGTTGCGACCGCAGGGACAAAGATCATCATCCAAAAAGGAGTCTATAAGGTCTTCATCGGCCTGATAGTGTCGCCCATCGTCGGCTTTATTCTGGGGTTTCTTCTGATGCTCCTGCTTATGTGGCTTTTCGGAAGAACAGCACCCTCGGTTGTCAACACCCTTTTTAACAAGCTCCAGATGGCATCTGCGGCGTACATGGCGTTCAGTCATGGCAACAACGACGCTCAAAAAACTATGGGCATAATAACTCTCGCACTGGTAAGTTATTATAAACTTCCCGCCTTCAGCGTACCGCTCTGGGTCATGCTTCTTTGTGCCACAGCGATGGCGCTCGGCACCGCCCTTGGCGGATGGAGAGTTATCAAGACGCTTGGAATGAAGCTTGTCCATCTGCAGCCGATTCATGGATTTGCCGCCGAAGCCTCCGCAGCGACTGTTATCGAAGTAGCCTCGAGAATAGGCCTGCCGCTTTCAACTACACACATCATCTCTTCTACAATCATGGGCGTTGGCGCAACAAAGAGGCTGTCTGCCGTGCGCTGGGGGGTGGCCGGCAGGATCGTACTGGCGTGGGTCTTTACACTCCCTGCCTGCGCTATTTTGGCCTGGGTGATCTGCAAGGTTGCGCATTTCGTCATATAGGCACCACTTCATCACGCCTTTTGTGCTTTCTGGAAACTTTCCAATATATCGTGGTATAACTTATTTATGACCGACCGGCGGAAAGTCCTTGTAGTCGATGATGAGGCTGATATCCTGGAACTTGTATCCTACAATCTCAGCAAAGAGGGGTTTGCGGTTTCCTCAGCCGCCGACGGGCAAGAGGCGCT
>JBAIXS010000283.1:0-1587 GCA_037916395.1 Candidatus Sulfobium mesophilum | reverse complement strand
GGCTTTATATGTTTTGCCGAGACTTCGTTCTCCCTTTGCAGGTCATTGACGCTCACTTTATATTTCTTAGCGATTCGCGCGAGGGTGTCTCCTTTTCTGACAGTATATTTTGTCGATGCCTGAACTGCAGAGGCGATGAATAATGAAACGATGAGCAGGATAAGGGATGAGTACCACTTGAAATACTTCTTCATGCCGCTTCCTCACGTGTTAATTCCGAGATAGTAGGAAGTTCCGTCAAGTCCTTCAACCCAAAATATTGGAGAAACTCGCGCGTAGTTGCATAAAGGAGGGGCTTGCCCGGCACCTCCCGGCGCCCTACTATCTTGATGAGCCTTCTGTCAAGAAGGGTCTTTATAACACCGTCCGAATTGACTCCTCTTATCTGTTCGAGTTCTGCCTTGATGATGGGTTGCTTGTATGCGATTATTGCCAGGGTTTCAAGAGCCGGCATAGAGAGTTTACCCGAAGAGGAGGTATTTTTGTATTTTCTTATCCATTGAGCGTAAGCGGGATTTGTTACAATCTGGTAGCCGTTTGCAATTTCCTGTATGAGCAGTCCGCCGTCTCTGCTTCTATATTCGGCTATTATCTCGTCAAGGAATTGTTTGATGTCAAATTCAGGAAGTTCCGTGACGGCTTTCAATTCGGCGAGCGAAAGAGGTTCTCCCGATACGAACAAGAGCGCCTCTATAAGCGATTTCTTCTCTTTCGTTTCCAAAGTGAACCAAATATATCAGAAAGGTTTTGGAAAAATCAAATCACAAGACATAATAAATACAGTACAAACTATGTTAAATATGTATCGCGACCTCCTGAAGCCGGTCAAATGAGTCTCCCTTTAGGGCAGCCAGCACTTGATATGTAGAAATTTATTTCTAATTATGGTCTATGTAATCGGTTGTATTCCGTTAGGCTGTCATATAAAATATTTTTAGCTTCTTAAATCAAACTCCGAGGTACTATTATGGAAAAATGGAAATGTACGGTTTGCGGTTATGTCTACGATCCTGAAGCAGGCGACCCGGACAACGGCGTCGCTCCGGGCACTGCCTTTGAAAATATTCCCGACGAATGGACCTGTCCTATCTGCGGAGCGTCCAAAGACCAGTTCGAAAAAGAGGCCTGAGCGTATTCCTATTTAAGGCCCAGGACGTCCTGCATGTCATACAGTCCAGCCGGCTTGCCGGAAAGCCAGAGGGCGGCCCGCAGAGCGCCGCGTGCAAAGGTATCCCTGCTTGATGCCTTGTGGGTAATCTCGATTCTCTCGCCGAGCCCTCCGAAGAGCACGGTATGTTCTCCGACAATATCGCCGGCACGCACAGTCTGGATGCCGATTTCCTTCTTCGTCCTCTGGCCGATGATCCCTTTCCGGGCATAGACTGCCACTTCATCGAGATTCCGGTTCACAGCCCCGGCGATAACCTGGGCCATCTTAAGGGCCGTCCCGCTGGGTGCGTCTTTTTTCAGCCTGTGATGTGCCTCGATAATCTCGATGTCATAGTCGTCACCGAGCACCTTTGCTACGTCCTGAAGCACTTTAAGAAGGAGATTGACCCCAAGACTCATATTCGAGGCCATGACGCA
>JBAIXS010000282.1:0-13294 GCA_037916395.1 Candidatus Sulfobium mesophilum | reverse complement strand
TCTTTACATATTCAACGATCTTTTTCGAATTGCCGGCAAGGTCTCCGACAGTAGGATTAATCTGGGCAAGGGCAAGGCGGATGGTATTCAAATGAATAGTCCTTTTGGCATATGTACAATGATAAATAAAAGAAAACTGTTTGTAAAGAAAAGAGCCGGCGTCAGCAGGCTTTCAGAAAATATCTTTTATGGGGCTCAAAAGTCGCAGTACGCCGTTTGAATTATTCCATTTCTGTTTCCCAATCGATACGAGATGGGACATGGTCCCCTTGCTCAGCAAGGAGATTATCACCTCCTCTGGAGGACCTTCTGCACTTTGTGAATTCCGTTGCCCCTCAACGCCCCTTATAGGTCAGAACCCTGCCCCAGAGGTTCTTTGTCCCCCAAATGCCCGATCTCAGCGACTCCAGAAGGACGATCTGACTGTGATCGACAAAAAGATTCACCTCCGGCCCATAATTTTTGATATACCAATCGAATACCTCAGGGTCAGCCGCCTCAAACATCGTCTTTTCGATTCCCAGTTCCCGCATGAACTTTGAGATCACATCAGTCCGCCATGTGCGCACGCTTTCCGTTATTCCTTCTGATTCGATCATGATCATATAAGCGCCGGCATCGAGATGTTTCTTCGCCCTCATGACCGCCCAGTCGACATCTCCTATCCCCTCTGCCTCGAGTTCCCCAACCGTGCTTGCGCCGCCTGCGCCGAACTGGATGCCGACTTCAGCCTTGGGCTTCATGCCCTTTTTGCGCACCTTTTCAGTCAGCCGGACAAGGTCGTCGGCGGGGATGCTCAGAAAGCCGCCCGAGATTTCAACGATATCGAATTCAAGGCGTTTGCATTCATCTATATAGCGGTCGACTTTGTCTGCGCCAAGGGTAAGCACATGTTCGACAAAGCCTCCGGTATCGACCATTACGTTATAGCGGTGGCAGATATCGATAAGCTCTTTTACAACCTTGCGGGGCATAAGACTAAAAGACCCGCCGGCAAACTTGAGGATATCGACATAGGTTCCCATGGTCTCAAGAATATCCTCGAGATATCGCTTCCCCATGGGCGTGTAATACGGGCCGCGCATTTCCGTAATCCCCTGCTTCCTGGGTTTTCCTTCTCGTTCGTTGAGCGGAATGAATGAAAAGGCCCGCTCGTTTTTCGTCACCCCTGCACTGGTTTCTGTCTTCTTAGGCATCCTTCAGTTCTCCCTTCCCAATCATTTGGCATTGCGTAATTTTTCAACATGTAAGTGGCTGTCGATGAAACCCTCTATGCAACCCTTGAGCTCCTTTCCGTCAATCTCCGCTATCTCATAATCTACGCGCACAGAATCTTTTTTGAGATCCAGCAGCCGTCTGAGGTCTGTGGGCGTTGCCACAAGCACAAGGTCAGCCGGCGTGCGTTCTATCGTCTCCTTCAGCTCCCTTATCTGCTCGGCGGCATAGCCCATCGCAGGCAGCACCTTCTTTATGCCCGTGTATTTCTCCAGCGTCCTTCTGATTGAACCAACGGCATAGGGATGCGGGTCGACAATCTCGGCAGCGCGATATTTTTCAGCTGCCAGAAAGCCGGCTCCATACCCCATACCGCCATGCGTAAGCGTCGGTCCGTCCTCTATCACAAGTACTTTCTTCCCCGCTATCTTATCGGGTGAGTCAGCCCTTATGGGTGAATTCGTATGGACGATAATAGCTTTGGTGTTCACCTGCCGGATATTTCTTTCGACCTTTCTGACGTTAGCCTCATCAGCGGTATCGACCTTGTTTATGACAGCTATGTCAGCCCTTCTCAGGTTCGCCTCGCCAGGATGGAAGGAAATCTCGTGGCCGGCCCTGTGAGGGTCCAGAACCACGATTTCAAGAGCGGACCTTATAAAAGGCAAGTCGTTGTTACCCCCGTCCCATACAATGACACCGGCCTCTTTTTCCGCCTCTGTTAAAACCATCTTATAATCGATGCCCGCAAATACGGTGACACCGGATTTGATCAGCGGCTCGAATTCTTCACGCTCCTCAATTGTGCAACTCTGCCCTTCCAGGTCTTCCATCGCCGCAAACCGCTGAACAGGGCTTTTCGACAGGTCGCAATATGGCATCGGATGCCTGATTGCAACGGGTGCCACCCCTCTTTGCTTCAGCACGCCAAGTATGTATCTCGTAATTCCACTTTTGCCGCAGCCTGTCCTGACTGAACAGACGGAGATGACGGGCAGTGTGGAATCAAGCATGGTCCTGTCAGGCCCGAGAAGAACAAAATCGGCGCCGAGAGAAAGGCAAAGCGAGGCCTTATGCATAACATATTCATGAGAGACATCGCTGTAAGCAAAAACAACCTGCTCTATCCCATGCATATAAATAAGCATCCCAAGGTTCTCCTCGGGAAAGATCGGTATCCCCTCAGGATAAAGCCGGCCGGCGAGCGAAGGAGGATAGGTGCGTGCCCCCACAAATGGTATCTGAGCAGCTGTAAATGCTACGACTTCGTAAGTCGGATCATCCCTGTAAACCATGTTGAAGTCGTGGAAGTCCCGTCCGGCAGCGCCCATGATGATGACCTTCACCCTCTTTTGCATTTAAACTCCATAAACCGCGTTAAGCGAGCTTTCGAATATATCGAGTCCGGCATCTATCTCTTCTTTCTTCACCACAAGGGGAGGCGCCAGCCTGATGATATTTTTGTCAACACCGCATTCAAGAAGCACCAGTCCTTTTTCAAGGCAGCGCCTGATAACTTCGTTGAGCCCCACAGTGTCAGGCTCGCCCGAGGCCGTTATGAATTCTATCCCTATCATCAGGCCGAGTCCCCTTACATCGCCGATGCAAGGATATTTCTTCTGCATAGATCTCAGCCTCGCCATGGCATGGCCGCCTGTCTGAAGCGCCCGTTCAAGAAGACCCTCTTTTTGTATTATCTCGATTGTGGCAACGGCGGCAGCGCATGAAACAGGGTTGCCCCCGAAAGTCGTCCCATGAGCGCCCTTCGGCCACATCTGCATGATCTCCTTCTTTGCAGCAACAGCGCTAAGAGGCATTCCTGAGGCTATGCCTTTGGCGATTGTCATGATGTCAGGAACGACCCCGAAGTGTTCCGAGGCAAACCATTTACCTGTTCTTCCCATCCCGGCCTGCACCTCATCCAGAACAAAAAGGATATTCCATCTGTCGCAGAGTTCCCTCAGTCTCTGGAGAAATCCTGCAGGCGGCACAACATAGCCGCCCTCGCCGAGCACCGGCTCGATAATAATGCAGGCCACCTCCTCAGGAGGGATAAGGTGCTTGAAAAGCCTCTCAAGATATACATTACAGTCCATGCTGCAGGCACCCGGCCTCTGTCCGAAGAAACATCTGAAACAATATGGGTAGGGGGAGTGATAGACTGAGGGAACAAAGGGCTGATACTTTTTGCGGTATCTGATGTTTGATGTGGTCAGGCTCATAGCCCCAAAGGTCCTGCCGTGAAAACATCCGGTGAAGGCAACGACGCCCTGCCGGCCTGTGCTGAAACGTGCAAGCTTCAGCGCTCCTTCGACAGCCTCAGCCCCTGAATTACTGAAGAAAAACATGTCGAGACCTGCCGGAGTCACCTCCCTTAACATCTCGGCAAGGGTCACCAGCGATTCATAATGAAAGATGCATCCGGAATGAATGAAGTCTTCCGCCTGCCTCTTTATGGCTTCAACGACGCCGGGATGATTATGGCCTACATTTACAGTGGCAAGTCCGGAGGTAAAGTCAATATATCTTTTGCCGCTAATGTCTTCAACGTAGATGCCGCTTCCCTTTTTTGCGACGATGCCTGTATGAATAAAGAGGGCGTTCGTCAATACTTCCTTGGCCCTCTCGTTATACTCATTCATGCGACCTGCCGGCCTCCTTAATGGTCTATCTGTCTATCTGGGCCTTCTGGAGCCTTCCGCTGAAGTCCCTGTAAATCACCTTCCATTTTGTAAACATATCAAGGGCCCCTCCCATCCCCCCTGCCTCTTCATGCCCAAAGCCGCTTTTTTTCGTACCGCCGAAGGGCAACTGGATCTCAGCACCGATTGTCGGGGAATTAATATAGACTATGCCTGTATCAAGCTCGCGTTCCGCGATAGCAGACGTATTAATATCCCTTGTGTATATTGATGAGACCAGTCCGTAGGAGGCGCCGTTTACTATCCTTATGGCATCTGCGATGTCACTTGCCTCCATAACCGCCACCACAGGCCCGAATATCTCTTCCCGGGCTATTCTCATGGCGGGAACAACGCGGGAAAAGATCGTCGGCCGGATAAAATATCCCTTTGCACATTCGCCTTCGCTGCACGCCCTGCCTCCTGTTATAAGCTCGGCCCCTTCCTGTCTTCCTATATCTATGTAGTCGAGCACCCTCTTCATCTGCGCCTCGTTTACCAAAGGACCGACGTCGGTATTTTTGTCGAGGCCGTTGCCCAATCTTAGCTTCGACGCTGCGGAAGAAAACATCTGCAGAAACTTATCATAGACTTCCCGGTGTACAACAACACGACTGGATGAGGTGCACCTCTGTCCGCTTGTTCCGAAACCTCCCCATATCGCACCTTCTACCGCAAGATCGAGGTCTGCATCGTCCATGACAATGATGGCGTTCTTGCCGCCCATCTCGCACGATACCTTCCTGCCGCTTTCTGCACAGGTCTTTGCTATTGCCAGTCCTACTGCAGTAGAGCCCGTAAAGGATATGGCATCCACCCCGGCATGGGAGGCAAGATAGTTACCCGTCCCTTCTCCGCTTCCGTTTACAAGGTTCAAAACGCCTTTGGGAAGGCCAGCCTCATGGAGTATTTCTACCAGCATGGATGCACAGGCAGGGGTATAGCTGCTGGGCTTAAAGACAACCGCATTGCCCGAAACCAGGGCCGGCATTATCTTCCAGGCCGGTATCGCCATCGGAAAGTTCCATGGAGTGATAAGGCCGCAGACGCCGATTGGCACCCGTACAGACTTACAATCCTTATCGGGCAGTTCAGAGGGGACCGTCTGTCCTGAAAGTCTCCGTCCTTCGCCAGCCATGTAGTAGGCCATGTCTATTGCTTCCTGCACATCTCCAAGGGCCTCTTTTAAAACCTTGCCCATCTCACGAGTCAAAAGTTCGCCAAGTTCCGTCTTCCTCTTAGCAAGCATTTCTCCTGCCCTGAAAAGGATCTCTCCTCTTTTGGGCGGCGGGGTATGACGCCAACGCCCATACGCCTCCCTTGCTTCGGAAACAGCCGTATCTATAACCCGTTCGTCGGCCTTGCTGACCACTGCAACCACTTCAGATGTATCTGCAGGGTTTAAGCGCTGGAATGTCGCGCCATCATCGGCTTCTACCCACTTTCCGTCAATGAAATTTTTTATTACCATCACAATTAAGCAACTCCTAACCCACTGCTAATAACCAACAATTTGCCGCCTTTATTCATGTCCAAATTCTCGCGCAAGCACCTGGGGTTGTCAAGAATATGTTACGGCTGTGCCGCTTCATAATTTCTTCAATATTTACTTTTATTCTTAATCAAGGGTAACAAACCCTTTTTCGAATCCCTCCTTCAGGTAGCCAGTCCCCCCTGGCTACCTGTTTTTTTGTCTAACCCAGACTCTTTCACTTATAAAAGCGAAGAAATTTTTTCATTTGCTGCGTTCCTTATAATTCATAGGCCTACGCAATTTCCTCACCTGCCGGACAAGTGTTCGTGAAGGCGGCATCCAAGCGGTTTCAGCGGCGCGTATTGCCCGTCGCGGGCGCGCCAGTGCCCTCGGAGGTCCGTAGTCTCTCGACGGACCGAGAATGAGCGGGCATACTGTCTTCATGAACACATCGCGTTTAACTCTTCTTCTGTCACTTAGTTATATGTTATCCTTGAAAAATTCTATTCGCCCTGGAGATTAAGATAATTGCTGACACAGAAGAAGAAACAGACGCCGGTAGCCTTGGTCACCGGAGGATCGCGCGGGTTGGGGAGAGAAATAGCTTTCGCGCTCTTGAAAGAAGGTTATGCGGTCTTTGTCAACCATACTTCGGCCGGGCAGGATGCAGCCCGACGTTGGCGGTCTGCAGGCGGCCATGCCTTTTTAATAAGGGCGGATGTGGGAGATGCTGACCAGGTCCGAAAGATGGCGGAGCATATCGAAAAGAAATCCGGCAGACTGGACGTTGTGGTAAATAATGCGGGCATCACTAAAGACGCCCTGCTTCTAAAACAGTCTGAAAAAGAGTGGGACTCGATCATCAGGACGAACCTCAAAGGCTGCTTCAACGTCATCCGGACGGTGGCCCCGCTTATGATAAAGTCCGGCGGCGGACATATTATCAATATATCTTCCCGCTCAGGCTTATGCGGAAATTCCGGACAGGCCGCCTACAGTGCTTCCAAGGCAGCTTTGCTGGGGCTTACATATACGGCTGCGGCTGAACTGGCAATACATAATATACGCGTGAACTCTGTTCTGCCTGGATTTATGATGACAGATATGACAATGGCGGCGGACAAGGCGATGGCTGGCGCGCTGAGGAAAAGCATTTTAAACAGGCTGTCCGACCCCGCAGAAGTCGCCGCGATGATAATTTCCATCATAAATACACAGAACGTTACCGGTCAGATCTTTAGTCTCGACAGCCGTATGCTGTAATTTTGCAGATATATTAAGGGTCTCATAATTGAATGCACTTTTGACCTAAAAATCTCCCCTCGCCCCTCTTTTCCAAAGAGGGGCAATTCTCGTAGCGAGTCTCCCTAAGAGTCGCAACGACCTCCCTTTGGCAAAGGGAGGTTAGGAGGGATTTTCTGATAATTATGTGCATACTATTTCCAGACTGTTAATAAGCCAATACGAAGGGAGGTTTCATGTCAAAAGGTTTTTTCATAGCCGGCACCGATACAGGCGTGGGCAAGACGATAGTGGCAGGAGCCATGATAAAAGCGCTTTCATTTCTTGGTCATCGTGTCGGCGCCATGAAGCCGGTTGAAAGCGGCTGCTGCCGTAAAGGAGACGTGCTTGTTCCTTCCGACGGCATGTTTCTCAAGCAGACAGCCCATATGGATGAGCCGATCTCGATTGTCACACCATGTTGTTTCGAAAGCCCACTTGCTCCAATGCCGGCATCAGAGATAGAACAAAAGAAAGTAGATGTTGGGGAAATTAAAAGGTCTTTTAAAGACCTCTCGGCCAGATACAGCGCCATGATCGTGGAGGGTCTCGGCGGACTAATGGTCCCGATTAGCAAGGACTACTATCTGGTCGATATGGCCGGGGAATTCGGCCTCCCCCTGCTGCTTGTCGCAAGACCGGGGCTTGGGACCATAAACCATACAATGCTCTCCGTAAGTTGTGCTGTAAAAGAAGGACTCGAGGTAGCTGGGGTAATCATCAATTACAGCAGCCCCCCTGATGGAGGGCTGGCTGAAAAGACAAACCCCGGCCTGCTCGCCAGGATATGTCCTGCACCCATAATTGGCATCTTCCCTTACCTAAGCAGCCTTGACGAAGATTCCTTAACCAAAACGGCGATCAAAAATCTTGACATCGAGGCGCTGAAAAAACATCTTTGATTCCTAACCGGCATTATTCATGAATTTCATACACAAAAGATAGAATAAGGCTGGGTATGGTGTTTGAGCGGTTTCTTTTGCCGATATACCGGTAGTATGTTTTTCAGGGATCATGAGGCAAAAGCCTCGGAACTTGCCCGCCTGAGGCGGGCGAGTGAGAATGAGGGAAAATACAATATCCAGACTTATCGTTCCACAGGTCATGAATAATGTGGCTAACAGCCCTCCTCAAACATCACGAGGTCCAAAAAAAAATCCTCCTTTGGATAAAGGAGGATTTTTCTGTAATATCTTTTTTAAGCTGAGCCTGAATCTTATCTTACAAGCTTATACGACTTAAGCACGTTTCTGAGTTTTTCCTTGTTCCCGGGCGCCATCTCGCAAAGAGGCAGTCTGAACTCTTCCTTTATCTTGCCCATCATCGCAAGGGCCGTCTTTACGGGAATCGGATTAGTCTCGATGAACATCGACGCATTTAGCGGCTCAAGCTGGAAATGGATCTTTCTTGCCTCGTCGAATTTCCCCTGTTCCCAAAGCGTGCACATCTGAGAAACAAGCTTCGGCATTATGTTTGCCGTCACCGAGATAGTGCCCTTGCCGCCCAAAGCAAGGAGCGGCAGCGTCGTAAAATCGTCGCCTGAAAGCACCGTTATGCGGTCTCCGCAGAGACGGATTATCTCACTCGCCTGCTTCATATCTCCTGTGGCCTCTTTTAATGCCACGATATTCTTAACCTCGGCCAGTCTCGCCACAGTCGATGGCAGCATGTTCACAGCTGTCCTTCCGGGGACGTTATAAAGAACGATAGGGATCTTTACCGCATCGGCCACCGCCTTATAATGCCTGTAAAGCCCTTCCTGAGTGGGCTTATTGTAATAAGGAGAGACGAGCAGCGCACCATCGGCTCCCGACTTCTTTGCATGCTTCGTAATCATGATAGTCTCGTCGGTTGCGTTTGCGCCCGTGCCCGCGATGACCGGTACTCTTTTGTTTACGGCCTTCACCGTAAATTCTATGACTCTATCATGTTCTTTATAGTCGAGTGTGGCCGACTCTCCCGTTGTTCCGCAGGGAACAATCGCGTTGGTCCCCTGTTTTATATGCCAGTCTATAAGGTCCCCCAAGGCCTTCTCATCGACCTTCCCTTTCTTAAACGGTGTGACTATCGCGACAATTGAGCCTTTGAACATAAGTCCTCCTGTGATAAGCCGATTATTTATTATTTATAATTCAATCCGGCCTTCGAAAACTTCTTCGGCAGGACCCGTCATATACACACGGTTATTGCCTGACCACTCTATCTTGAGTTCACCGCCAAGAAGACCGACCGTCACCTTCTTTTCGCTAAACCCGTTGAGGTTTGCCGCCACAGCAGCAGCGGAAGCGCCCGTGCCGCAGGCCATTGTCTCGCCTGCCCCTCTTTCCCATACGCGCATCTTCAGCCTTTCCGGTCCCATGACCTCAATGAACTCAACATTGGTCCTCTTTGGGAAAAGTTCATGGGTTTCGATCACCGGGCCGTACCTCTTAACATCAAATGCCTCTACATTGTCGACAAAAATAACGGCATGAGGATTGCCCATCGAGACACAGGTAATTTTAAGCTCCTTCCCGTCTATTATCAAAGGATAATTCTTTATCACGCCGTCGAGGTTCACCGGTATCTCCCGTGCCTGAAGTATGGGCTCCCCCATATCGACCTTCACCATGCCATCAACCCTCTCCGGTCTTATGATCCCAGCAGCCGTCTCCACCGAAAGCGCATCATTTGTCGATATGCCGCGGTCCCAAATGTATTTGGCAAGGCAGCGGATGCCGTTACCGCACATCTCAACTTCGCTTCCGTCAGCATTGAAGATCTTCATCTTGAAATCCGCAACCTTAGACGGAAAAAGCAGGAGCACCTGGTCGGCCCCTATGCCGAAGCGTCTGTGGCAAAGCCTCCTGCTTAATTCTCCGACAGACGGCAACTGAGAGCACAGATTTTCTTCACGGCAGTCGATAAGGATAAAATCGTTGCCGATGCCGTGCATCTTGGTAAAGGCAAGTTTCATCTGAGGAAACCGGGCATGACCTCGTTTTCGACGAGTCCGTCATATGAGCCGCGCTTCCTTATAAGGCTGTGTTTACTGCCCTTCACCATCACCTCGGCTACGGTAGGTCTGCTGTTGTAATTCGAACTCATCGACATCCCGTAAGCCCCGGCGCTCATTACCGCAAGATATTCACCCTGTTTTACCTTTTCGATCCGCCTTCCCCTGGCCAGAAAATCGCCGGACTCGCAGATCGGCCCAACGATATCGGCAATCATACTCGCCCTTCTTTGCTTGACGACCGGCTGGATATGGTGATAGGCATCATAGAGCGACGGCCGCATCAGATCGTTCATGCCGGCATCGACGATAACGAAATCCTTGCCCTCGCCCTTTTTCAGATAAAGGGTCCTGGTGACAAGAATGCCTGCGTTTCCGACGATCGATCTTCCCGGCTCCATGATAAGAGTAATCTTCCTTCCGTCTACGAGCGGCAGCAGTTTGGCTGCGAGGTCGCGCGGGGCAGGCGGCGTCTCATCCAGATAGGGGATGCCGAGGCCCCCTCCTATATCAAGATATCTGATATCAAATCCCTGTTTCTTTAATTCATCGACGAGTGTAAGAATTCTTTTCATCGCATCAACAAAAGGAGACAGCTCCGTTATCTGGGAACCGATATGCTTCTGCACCCCCACCACTTTTACATTCCTCAGTCTCGATGCAAGCCTGTAGTTTTCTATCGCCGTATCGATGGAAATGCCGAACTTGTGCTCCTTCATGCCAGTGGATATATAAGGGTGCGTCAGGGGGTCAATGTCGGGATTGATTCTGAGGGCTATGGGCGCCGTTGCCTTCATCTTCCCGGCTATCCTGTCAATCTCCTTAAGTTCATCTTCGGACTCGACGTTAAACATCAGTATTTTCGATCTAAGCGCAAAGCGTATCTCTTCTTCTGTCTTGCCAACGCCCGCATACACTATCTTCTCCGAAGGCACACCTGCCCTTAGCGCCCTGAAGAGTTCGCCGCCGGAGACTATGTCGGCCCCTCCGCCGTTTTTTGCAAGCAACCTGACTATCGCAGCGTTCGTATTCGCCTTAAGCGCGTAACAGATGATATGCGGGTATGCACCGTAGGCATCCTCATAGGCCTTGATGTGTCTCACAAGCGTGTTATAGCTGTAAATATAAAGAGGGGTGCCGTATTTCTTCACTAAAGTGCGTAGAGGCACATCTTCTGCGTATAACTCCCCACCTTTGTAACAAAAAAGATGCATCATGATCTCCGTGAAGTTTACTGAATGATTTTTCCCTAATTTTTTAACACAGTGTCCGGCAGAATGTCAAAAAACACGGGCGGTTGCAGGCGCATTTCCACTCTTAATATATGAGACTGTTGCTTTGCCTGTCTTGAGTCCGTTCACTAAACGAACCGGCAAGATAAGCAAGAGCAGAATGACAGGCTGTCATTTATACTTCCCCTTCGAAAATTTAGGCGAGCACAGACGGCCGCAGGGTCAAAGATTTTAGGCTGTTTGAGTCCGAAGGACGAGTTCCTAAAATCTACCGAGGACATCTGCGCAGCCGTATGAAATTTTCGTCGGGGCGACCTTCTTTGGGCTACCTTGCTTGGTCGTCAAGAAAGGTAGCCGGGGGCCGGGGCAGCGCCCCGTTCAAAAAATCTTTAAATATATTATCAAAGCGAAGCTCCGCGTTGCCGAAAAGGGAAAGGATCAACTCTTGAGCAACGGATAAGAAGTCATCTTCCTCACACTGTTATGTTGATTCGCCAGCTTTACGAAAGGTAAAATAAAAAATCAAATTTCTTGCGAGGTCTAAATTGGGAAAAAACATAGTAGAAAAGATATTCGAGGCGCATCGCGTTTACGGTGATTTGAAGGCGGGATCCCCGGTGGGATTGAAGATAGATCAGGTCTATACGCAGGATGCAACCGGCACAATGACGTGGCTTCAGTTTGAGGCCATGGGACTTGAAAGAGTGAAAGTGCCTCTTGCTGTTTCATACGTTGACCATAACATGCTTCAGCAAAATTTTATGAACCCCGATGACCACGTTTTTCTCCAAAGCGTGGCCGCAAAGTACGGTGCCTATTTTTCCAAACCGGGCAACGGCATCTGCCACCAGGTGCATCTCGAACAATTTGCCGCACCGGGCAAAATAACCTTGGGCACCGACAGCCATACGCCGACCGGCGGAGGCATGGGTATGATAGCCATCGGTGTCGGAGGCCTCGACGCAGCGACTGTCATGGGCGGCTCGCCGTTTGAACTGACCATGCCTGGGGTCGTTAAGGTTCATCTTACGGGCAAGCTTAACAGACCGTGGGTGACAGCGATGGATGTGATCCTCGAAATACTAAGAAGGCTGTCGGTAAAAGGCGGGGTCGGAAAGATCATGGAATACGGGGGACCGGGAGTCAGGGACCTCAATGTCACCGAGCGCGCTACGATCACAAATATGGGGGCTGAACTTGGGGCAACGACCTCGGTATTTCCAAGCGACAAGAGGACTAAATTCTATCTTGCCGCAGTCGGCAGGGAAGCAGATTGGATCGAACTCGAGGCCGATAAGAATGCCTCATATGCTGAAAAGATCGTTATTGACCTTGGGGCGCTCGAGCCGATGATAGCCCAGCCCCACAGCCCGGACAACGTGGTAACCGTAAAGAGTCTTGCCGGAACAAAAGTCAATCAAGTCTGTATAGGAAGCTGCACCAATTCCTCCTATCAGGCTATGAGAACCGTGGCCTCGGTGCTGAAAGGCCGTACTGTTTATGAGGACGTAAACCTCCTCATAAACCCGGGATCAAAGCAGGTCTATGAGATGATATCAAAAGAGGGACTCACTGCCGATATGATCGCCTCAGGAGCGCGCATGCTGGAATCTTCGTGCGGTCCCTGCATAGGCATGGGCGGAGCGCCCGCTTCGGGCCAGGTGTCCGTACGCTCCTATAACAGGAATTTCAAAGGCCGGAGCGGAACTAAAGACGCCCTTATTTACCTTGCAAGTCCCGTAACTTGCGCAGTATTCGCGCTGAAGGGTGAAATGATAGACCCCCGTGACTCGGGCATTGAGATCAGAAGCTTCAGGGAGCCTGCGAAATACATAGTTAACAGAAATTTCATAATTCCGCCAAAGGCAGATACTTCTTCTGTAAACGTCATCAAAGGCCCAAACATTAAGGAAGTCTCTATAAAAGAGCCTTTAAAGGACAGGATAGAAGCCGAGGTGCTTCTAAAGGTCGGAGACCATATCACGACAGACGACATCATGCCTGCCGGCTCCAGGGTCCTTCCCTTCAGGTCGAATATCCCGGCTATTTCAGATTTTGTATTTGAAAATATCGACAAGACCTTTAGCACCAGGGCAAAAGAGGCAAAGGCAAAAGGCGGAGGGATAGTTCTGGGTGGAGAAAACTACGGCCAGGGTTCTTCCAGGGAGCATGCTGCGATAGCTCCCATGTTTTTAGGAGTGCAGGCTGTAATTGCAAAATCATTCGCCCGTATACACCGCTCTAACCTTATTAATTTCGGCATACTGCCTCTCATATTCGAAAATCCTTCCGATTACGACAAGATCGAAAAAGGCGACCGCGTTATATTAAAAGGCCTACTGAATGCACTCGACGGAGAGCAGGTGTTTACTCTCGAAGATGCCTCCTCAGGGAGCTCATTCAGCCTCAGGTCGAA
>JBAIXS010000281.1:0-6004 GCA_037916395.1 Candidatus Sulfobium mesophilum | reverse complement strand
GGTTATGACTCTTTTCTTCTCTTCGTACTCTTCCTTATTGATTTCTCCCCGGGCATACCGTTTGCTCAATATCTCCAGTGCCGAGTCCGAGGCGTCTTCGCCGTGGCTGCATGGATTACGAAAACCGTGGCGGCCCATCATAGAGCCCATGCGTCCTCTCGTCATGAAGAAGCAAAAAAACATCATTCCTATCATGACGAGCGGGAATATCCACCATAATCCGGTACTAAAACCCCCAGCGGGAAACATAGCTATCATCTCCTTTCCGCCCCTATAGACGAGAAAAGGAACGAAAAGGATACACCTATTTTTTGAGGAATTTTAAAGGAGAGGTCTTTCGGTCACAGGCGAGTTCATTTCGGTCGTCTCTATAAAAACTGCAGTGATGTTCCAATTCTTTTTTCAGTCTTGCCCTGGCACGGTGGAGCCTTATCTTGACTGCTTCAAGCGATATATCGAGCACTTCAGCTATCTCCTGATTCGTCATTTCTTCCAAGTCGCTGAGGACCAGCGCGAGCCGGTAGTTTTCAGGCAGCCCCTCAACAATGCCCCTGATGCATTCGTTCATTTCCTTCCTGATGAGCTCAGTATCAAAAGCCGGAGAGCTGAAATCTATGGTCATTTTCTCTTCGTGCACGGAATCGGTAGTCGAATTGTTATCACCCACCTGCTTTAGCAGGTTAGACTTTCTTAGATGGTCCATTGCGGTATTCGTTGCGATCCGGTAGATCCACGTTGACAGACTCGATTCACCCCGGAAAGTTCCAAGTGCGGCATTTATCTTCAGGAAGACCTCCTGAGTCACATCTTCAGAATCGGCCTCCCCAACCAATCTTGAAAGATAGCGGCGAATCTTCCCGTTAAAGTCATTGTAAATCTCTGTAAACTCAATTTTACCTTCCTGACTTCGTTTTATCATGAACCTGTCCGGTCGCAGTTCTTATCCACAGCAGCTTGTTTCGCCATTACCGCTACATCCACATGTAGGTTCTCCGCCTGTTATCATGCTGTTGATGAGAGCAGCAGCGCAGCCCACCCCTTTGTCCACTTTTAATGCGCCAAAGGCGCAGTTATTGACGCAAGCCCCGCATTCCATGCACCTGTCCTTATCCAGAATTAAGGCCTTTCCCTCTTTGACGGAAAATACTTCATGAGGACAGACCTCAAGACATCTCCCGCAGCCAGTGCAGTGTTCGGACAGGAGTTCAAGGCTCGCCGTATTTGAAAGGTATTTCATCATATAAGCCTCCACTCAGTAAGTTTATGTATGGTCAAAAGGACTATGGACGCAGCCACTCCGGCAATATAAAGGGGAAGGGATATTCTCAATTCCTTCTTGACACCGGACATTCCCGTAAATGTAGTTGAGCCGGTAAATTGCAGGGCAATATACGAGCTGGCCAGGGGGAAGAAGAGATACGTAAAAAACCGAAGGGTCGAAATTGAATGCCACGGCATTGCGATCAAGCGTTCAAACAAGACTGTGAACAATATTCCTGTGATCCAGCCTTTAATCGCAAAAGACTTGAAAGGAATAAATGGCAGAAGTAATGGAGTGACCAGAGCGCCTGCAAAAACAGCCGTCAGGCCAAGCAGGAGAAAAGGCAGACCTCCTGCCACGGCATCCCTAAAAAGAATACCATCTGGCCGAAGACCGAATACGGCAAGTATTATCAGGGCATACCATGGATAGTACTTCTTCATTGCAGGATTGATCTCCATCGGCGTGAGAACCAATCTGTCGTTCAGAGGAAACTTCACGGTCCTCATCTCCTTTGTTGCCTTATATCCTGAAGCGACATAAGCCCCGATATCCTCAGCCCGCACGGGGCCATAAGAGACCTTGAATCCCGAAGACTTCTTCACGATGTGGGCGCTGATTCCGGGAGCGCCAAGCTGTGGGACTATGACCCTGCGATGTTCGACGACCCTGGCGAGTTTTGTAACAGAGATGCGCTGTGTCAGCTCCGCTGTTCCAAATGTGCCCTTGCCGGCCGCGCACCACACATTGATGCCCTTGGTATCAAGAACAAGGACCCAGGCATTCAGGCCCTTCAAAGCCTTTCTGAGAACATCGAAACTGAGCTTGTAATTAGCGCTTACAAAGACATCGGAGTTCCCGTCAGGTGCGCCAACAGCATAAAGACCAGGATTAACGGCATAGTTGTTTCTGAAGTCGCTCACTCTGCATTTTATGTGCTCCCAATAATCGGACCCCACCAGGTCTGTAGATATAATGGGAATTGCTCCTATATCGCTCGCAAGAGCTCCGGTTATCCATGCAGGCCGGGCTTCTGTGCGAACAGGGGAACAGGTATTACACGAGACGTCAGGGGACGACTGAGGCGCACTTTGTGCGGTCCCGCAGCAGGCCGATGCCTTTTCCTGCGCGCCAGGCTTTATGAATTTAAGTTCTGACATATTATTTGCCTCCTTTGAGGTTGCCGCTCGTCGGGCAGACCCCGCCGCAAGCACAAGCAAAGCTTTTTGCCTGCGCCTTATTAAATGCCTCTTTCCCCTCACGGATACAGAGACAAGCGATCACAAATGTTCCCACAGAATCTATTCCGCCTATGTGAGTTATCTCATAGCCGGCACTGGCAAGGAGCAAGACGACTGAAAGCTGCAGGCAGGCTCGGGTGCAGGCAGCGTCTGATAAAATAGCATCGGAGTTGAGCTGTTTGCCGACCTTTACCTTGTAATGGATAAGTACCCACATTGTGAAAATGGAAATTAGGGAAATAACAATTCCCCATACAGTAGTCTCCGGCTTATGCCCACGGTATAAATCAAAGGCCGCGGTGACTGCAAGGCCTGCAGCAAGAATATAGAAGCCCGCGCCGGTGATCTTGAGCGCCGTCTGTTCGAAGCGGTCAGGGTTTTCACTCCCGCTGTTTCTGATCCGTCGCACCATGTGCCAGATGCCGATACCGGATACGACCTCGACAAAAGAATCCACGCCGAAACCAAGAAGCGTCATGCTGCCGTCTTCGATGCCGAACAAAACTGATACGCCCCCTTCAACCAAGTTATATGAGATCGTAATGATTGCCAGAAAAGACGCTAGCGCATAGAGTTTATTGTTCTTTTGAATGAACACAAGAGAGTTCATAGATCTACTAAGCCGGTCCAATGCCCTTGACCCTGCAGTATTCTATGTTGAAAAACTTTCTCTGAAAATAGAGCGCTACGTTCACGAGACCTATCAGCACCGGCACTTCAACCAGCGGCCCTATGACCGCCGCAAAGGCAGAGCCTGAGTTGATGCCGAACACCGCAACGGAAACCGCTATAGCAAGTTCAAAGTTATTGCTCGCTGCCGTAAAGGAGAGTGTCGCTGTCTTCGGATAATCCGCCCCGATCTTTCTTCCAAGATAGAACGACACAAGGAACATGACGACGAAATAGATCAGCAGAGGCATTGCGATACGCACGACATCCAGCGGAAGCCTGACGATATAGTTCCCTTTTAGCGAAAACATCACAAGGATAGTGAAAAGCAGAAAAATAAGTGTGACCGGGCTTATTTTCGGGATAAATACCTTCTCATACCATTCACGACTCTTGATCTTGAGCATGCTGAAACGAGTAATCATGCCCGCAAGAAAGGGGATACCGAGATAGATGAATACACTCTGTGCGATCTGTCCTATCGTGACGTTGACAACAGCACCCTTGAGGCCCAGCCACGCGGGAAGCACTGTGATAAAGACATAGGCATACACGGAAAAGAAAAGGACCTGGAAGATCGAGTTGAAGGCTACAAGTCCGGCTGCGTACTCGGGGTCTCCGCACGCAAGATCATTCCAGACTATGACCATGGCGATGCATCGGGCAAGGCCGATCATAATAAGTCCAACCATATATTCCGGATGGCTCTGAAGAAAGATAATCGCAAGCAGGAACATCAGGACGGGTCCGATGATCCAGTTCTGGACAAGAGAAAGGCCGAGCACTTTCTTGTTTCTGAAGACCTCGCCCAGTTCCTCGTATTTCACCTTTGCAAGCGGTGGATACATCATCAGGATGAGACCGATAGCAATGGGTATGTTCGTTGTGCCAACTTGAAAGCTGTTTATCAGTGCTTCTGTTCCGGGAATGAAATAACCGAGGCCAACTCCTGCGGCCATGGCAGCAAATATCCACAGGGTGAGATACCTGTCAAGAAAGGAAAGCCTTCTGCCTATTCTTTCACTCAACGGTGCCCCCTTGCCTTAGCGAATTTATTAACTCGCTGATCCTCGCTTTTATTTCATTACGAGCCTTTCTGAATTGATTCATGATCTCGTCTTCTGTTCCTTTTGCAGAAACAGGGTCATCTATGGGCCAGTGCATACGCTTTATGGAAGGCGGGGTCATGGGGCAGGATGCCTCTGCATTTCCACAGAGCGTAATAATTATGTCCATCTTTGTCAGTAGTTCAGTGTCTATTGCCTTTGATGTCTGGCGCGAAATATCTATCCCTGCCTCTTTCATAACCGTGATCGCCCTTGGATGCACCACGCCGGCAGGCATTAGTCCTGCACTATAGGCCTCTATCAGATCTTTACCGAGTGTCTTTGCAAATCCCTCTGCCATCTGAGAACGGCATGTGTTGCCTGTGCAGAGAAACATCATCTTCGTCATCTGCACCTCCTAGCGCAACACTCTTTTTCGGAAAGCTGCACAACATCCGCCTGTAAAGGCTTGCCCTGCATGAAAGCATCAAGTCTTTTCCTGTCATCTGCCATGGCGTCCTGTGGTATCCTTTCGAGAACAGACATGAGAAGAAACCTCCTGAGGAGATCGGATTCATCAAGACTGTAATAGGACCAGCGCCCCTGTTTCCTATCTTTCAGAAACCCTGCCTCTTTAAGAACGTTCAGGTGAAAAGATACTTTCGGCTGTACCATATCGAGTGCAGCAACTATATAGCAGACACAGAGTTCTCCCGGCTCAAGCAACTTCAATATCCTGAGTCTTGTTTCTTCGGAAAGAGCCTTGAAGATATTCAGCAGGTCTTTCATTATGTCTCCTTTTTTTCCCGGTTTCAGCCCCAAGCCATTCTTCAAGGGTCATTCTCTCAATAAGGATTTTGTTTGACTGCAAGGCATCCTTTTTGAAGCTCGCCGGGTCGATTGCTTTTTTCACAAGTCTGATATTGATCCTGTAAGGGTTTAACTCCCGCTTTAGGCTGTTCACTGCCTTTTCACTTCCTGTTCCGTTGCTCCTCACCTCGGACAAGTTCTTTCATATTGATCAAACAGCCTTTGCCACTCAAGGATAAGTGTTTTCACAAAGCTCCTTACTTACTTATATAAACTTATTTTGATATGATTGTCAATCTATGAGTTATAACATGCTGATATAACAACGCATTATGATTCATATAAATCCATATCTATTTTATTTATTGCAGGGCGTGCTCGATTTTTGCTGAAGCTTTGTACTTCAGCGGATATCTGAAGCTGCCTGAGACAAAATGGCGTTTATCTTCACACTATCACTGTTATTTCTGGCCATCGTGACTTACGGATGACAAAGAGGTATGCACACCTAAACGTGGATTCTTTGAGGAAAGCTGTGGAAGTCCTTGGTCACGTTTCCTTCACGGTCGAAGATAATGAGGTCAAGGCCTCAGAATAAGTTCTTGATTTTTGGGAGAAGCTTGGCGGTCCCAACGGGAATCGAACCCGTGTTTTAGCCTTGAGAGGGCCACGTCCTAGGCCGCTAGACGATGGGACCGAATAAATCAGATAGAGCAAACAGATACAGATTACAGAAAAGAATTATTTATTAATAAGCCCATGAAGCATCATTGCTTTTCTGCCAGGCATTTAACCGCTCAAATTTAAACACAATTCTCTCAAATCTCTATCTCAAATCTCTTTCTGTTTTGTTGGCTGGGGAGAGAGGATTCGAACCCCTATAAGCAGATCCAGAGTCTGCCGTCCTGCCATTGGACGACTCCCCAAGAAGTTAATTTTATATCACAAAACAGGGCATTTTGTAAACTTGACAGTCC
>JBAIXS010000280.1:0-7561 GCA_037916395.1 Candidatus Sulfobium mesophilum | reverse complement strand
GGACCTCTCGGCGGCGAATCGGTGCCCGCAGCGGATTCCCTTGGCAGAATAACAGCCGGGGCTGTTTTCGCCAAGCTCTCCTCGCCTTTTTACCATTCCTCTGCAATGGATGGATATGCTGTACGTTTTGCCGAAACCTTCGGGGCCAAGGAGTCTGCTCCCAAAAGACTGAAACTCGGGCAGGAAGCTGTTTATGTGGATACCGGCGACCCTCTTCCTGATGGTTTTAATGCTGTGATCATGATAGAAGACGTTAATGTACTCAACGACGCCGGGAGGCAGGGCCAAATCGAGATAATCAAGCCCGCCGCGCCGTGGCAGCACGTGAGGGTCATAGGTGAAGACATAGTGGCAACCGAACTGATAGTGCCTGAAAACCACAGGATGAGATCGATGGATATAGGAGCCGTTATCTCGGGCGGCCATATTGAGATAAACGTCCGCCGAAGACCAAAGGTGGTGATAGTACCTACGGGGTCGGAGATCGTGGAACCGGGTACAGACCTGAAAAAGGGGGATATAATCGAATATAACTCAAGGATATTGTCGGCGCTTGTAACTGAGTGGGGAGGAACACCAGTGAGGTTTAAACCTGTGCCGGACGACATCGATAAGATAAAAGATGCCATTAATGAGGGATGCGACAAAGGCGACCTTATTGTTGTCAACGCCGGATCATCTGCAGGATCGGAGGATTTTACGGCAAAGGTCATCGCGGAACTGGGTGAGGTACTTCTTCATGGCGTAAACATCAAGCCCGGTAAACCGGTAATCCTGGGATGGGTGAAGGGAAAGCCGGTGCTTGGCATCCCGGGGTATCCGGTTTCCACATATATAACCTTCAATCTGTTTTCCAGGGATCTTGTCTATAAGTGGCAGGGTCTGGAAGCGCCCGATCCTGAGTTTATGCGGGCAAGGCTGTCGCGGCAGGTGGCCTCTTCTCTTGGACAGGAGGAATTTCTCCGGGTGAAGCTCGGCAGGGTCGGCGATAAACTTATCGCCACTCCTGTAAGCAGGGGAGCTGGCGTGCTCATGTCTCTGGTGAGGGCTGACGGCATTGTGAGGATACCTGCCATGTCTGAGGGGTTTGGCGCCGGGACCGAGGTGGATGTGGAGATGCTCAGGAAGAAAAATGATGTGGAAAATACTGTAGTCTGCATAGGAAGCCATGATAACGCGCTTGATATTTTGGCTAATGTCTTAAAGAAGAACCATCCGGTTTTCTCACTTTCTTCCGCGCATGTTGGATCAATGGGCGGTCTGATTGCGCTAAAAAAAGGAGAGGCCCATATGGCAGGCACTCATCTTCTGGACGAGGAAACAGGGGAATATAACATATCCTATATCAAGAAAATTCTGGGGCAAAAGAAGATGCTACTAATAAACCTTGTCTACCGGCAGCAGGGGCTGATGGTGCCGAAAGGAAACCCAAAGGGCATAAAGGGGTTTGGTGACCTGACCAGAGGGGATGTTGTCTTCATCAACAGACAGACAGGGGCAGGGACGAGACTTCTTACCGATAAATACCTTAAAGAGCTGGGAATTGCGCCTGCGGACGTCAGAGGATACGGACGCGAGGAATACACACATATGGGAGTTGCGTCAGCCGTCCTTACAGGCATTGCCGATGCAGGCATGGGCATACTAGCTTCGGCAGAGGCACTCGGCCTCGATTTTATCCCGCTTGCCAAGGAACGATATGACCTCGCAATCCCCGCTGACTTTATTGGGATCCCTGCGCTGTCGGCCATATTGGAAATCATCAGAGAGAATGACGAGTTCAGGACGTTGGTGGAGGCACTTGGCGGTTATGATATATCGGATATGGGAAAGGTGATATATGAATCCTAAGCCGCTTGTTTTTGTGGTTGATGTCAAGCTTGAAGCCCCGTCGACTTTAGATAAGGCGGCTGATACGAACAGGCTGGCAGAAGAGCTAAAAAAGAAGGGATTCGATAACGTGCAAATAACGCTTCACATTATGAGACGGCTGCCTGCGAAGCTCAGAGAGAATGATTTCAGCGCGAAGCTTGTTGTCGGTTACTACGGGCAAGGATACAGACTGCTCGATATAGGAAAAGATAGTATTTACGGTGTTGCGCTGGACATCGGCTCAACAAACATAGCATGCTCGCTGTTTGATCTCTCCTCGGGCAAAAAGATTGGGACATCGGAGACCGAGAACCCCCAGATAAGTTTTGGAAATGATGTACTTACGAGGGTTCAGCGGTCGATGATGGGGGAGTTTGAAGTTCTGAAAGAAGAACTTTATATAGGCTTAAACCGGGCTGTTGAAGAGGTGTGCAAAGGCCACGGGATTGCGCCTGATGACATCTATGGGGTTACTGTTGCCGGCAACACGATAATGTCACACTTTTTTCTCGGCCTTGACGTACGAAATATTCCAATAAGTCCCTACGTTCCGGCGGTAAACGGACCGGTCTTTGCCCTCGCTGGAGAGACAGGACTTGCGGTAAATAAGAACGCGGTGGTATATGTTTTTCCTAATTCCGGAAGTTATGTGGGCGGAGACATCATAAGCGGCATTCTCTTTACCGGTGTTTACGGGGAAGACGAGCCGGTACTTTTCATTGATGTCGGGACGAATGTCGAGATTACGATGGGCTGCAGGGACTGGATAATGGTAGGCGCAGGCGCAGCCGGTCCCGCGCTTGAAGGAGGGGTGGCCGGCATCGGCAAAAAAGCCGACACAGGGACAATCTATGAGGTGACAATCGACAAAGCAAGCGGAAAGATCGAGATGGCTGTCATTGGAGATGAAGAGCCACACGGCATCTGCGGGTCAGGACTTATATCACTGATCTCCGAGATGTATTCGGCCGGAATTATCGACCAGGCCGGAAGGTTTACCGGGTCTCAAAACGGCGTCATCGAAAAAGACGGCGTGAAGGTTTTTCTTCTTCACAGCTCCCGAAGCGGTGAACTTTATCTTACCGAAAATGAGATAAAAAATTTCCTCCTTTCGAAGGCCGCCATGTTTTCATTTCTTTACGTTTTTGTGAAATCTGTCGGGCTATCCTTCAGGGACATCAAAAAGATATATGTTGCCGGCGCACTGGGCTGCGGGATCGATCCTGAAAAGGCGATCAACATCGGGATGCTGCCCGACATCCCAAGGGAGAGGTTTATTCCGGTAGGGAATTCTTCTCTGGGCGGTGCGGAGAAAGTTTTGCTCAACCGGGACCTTTTGCGGGAGGTCAACGACATCGCTTCCCGCATTACATACCGGGAGATGAATGAAGATGCTGAACTCATGAATGTGCTTCAAGGTGCTATGTTCATACCACATACCGAGCCTGAGATCCTGAAAGGGTAATTGAATGGCGAAAGATGCTGGGAAGATCGGTATTCTTCTTCTGAACCTCGGTGGTCCTGACTCCCTTGAGGCGGTTAGGCCCTTCCTTTTCAACCTCTTTTCCGACAGAGAAATAATCAGGCTCGGCCCTTCGTTTATGCAGAAACCGATTGCATATCTTATCTCCACTCTGCGGCATAAGAAGACGGAGGGTTACTACAGGCTGATCGGGAGCAAGTCGCCGATTTTAGAAATTACCCAGAGGCAGGCAAAAGCGCTTGAAGAAGAACTAAATGAGCCATTAGCGATCAGTTCCCCCCGGCGACCTGACTCGGCGGGCAGTCAGTTTGTTCAGCTTTCAGCCTTGAACCTCCAGCGGTTTTCATTTGAGGCACCTCCAGCCTCGAGCCTTCAACCTTCAATTTTTAAGGTGTTCATCGGCATGCGCTACTGGCATCCGCTTATCGAAGATACTATCCCTGAAATCCATCATCAGGGAATAAAAAGAGTTGTTGCTCTGGGTCTTTATCCTCATTATTCCGTGGCGACTACCGGCTCCTCTTTTTCTAAAATGAAAGATGTTATCTCCAGATTCCCGATGGAGGTGTTTACGATTTCTTCGTGGCATGATCATCCTATATACATAAATGCGCTTGTTGAAAGCATTAAGAAGAGTCTAGATAATTTTCTGCCCTCAGCCTCAACCCCTCAATCGTCATCCGGTGATGTTCACGTCCTTTTCAGCGCCCATAGTCTGCCTAAAAAGTTCATCGAAGAAGGCGACCCCTATGTGGAGCATATCAGGGGAACTATCAATGAGATCACTAAAAAGGTAAAGATAGCGTGGGACCTTTCATTCCAGTCAAGAAGCGGGCCGGTCGAGTGGCTCGAACCTTCGACGGACGAGATGATAAAGAAACTGGCAGGTCGCGGGGTGAAAAACCTCCTTGTCGTGCCGATAAGTTTTGTTTCCGATCATATCGAAACCCTCTATGAAATTGATATATTATATAAAAAGATGGCGGAGTCGCTCGGCATGAAACTCAGGCGCGCCGAATCTCTTAATACGTCTCCGCTGTTTATTTCCGCGCTCGGCGATATTGTGAAAAAAGGCGTTAAGGAGGCGGGATGGGCAGAATAGCCATAATCGGCGGCGGGATTTCAGGGCTTTCCCTGGCATATTATCTGATCGAAAAAGACCCTTCCGCGGATGTCCTTGTCTTTGAGTCCGAAAAAAGGGTTGGCGGCAAGATCTGGACCGAAAAAACGGAAGGCTTCCTCTGTGAAGGAGGGGTGAACGGTTTTCTGGACAACAAACCCAGGACGCTCGAACTTGCCCTGAAGGTTAAACTTGCCCCGTTGCGCAGCAATGACGCCTCGAGAAAGAGGTTCATCTATTCCGATGGAAGGCTCCACAGACTTCCGGAGTCCCCTCCTGCTTTTTTGTCCTCTAACCTGCTAAGCATTCCCGGCAGGCTGAGGGTTATGGCGGAAATGTTCGTCCCGGGCGGGGCAAAGGATGAAGAGAGTCTTGCGGACTTTGCGAGGCGGAGACTGGGACGGGAGGCCTACGAAAAACTGATCGACCCCATGGCCTCCGGGATATATGCCGGCAACCCCGAGACGCTAAGTCTCAGGTCCTGTTTCGCGAAGGTCTATGAACTCGAGGTTAAATATGGCGGTCTGATCAGGGGCATGCTGAGGCTACAGCGAGAAAGGAAGAAGGAGGGCTCCCAGGAGAAGGTCGGCGCAGGCCCCGGGGGTACACTCACCTCATTTCATCAGGGTATGGGCGAACTTGCGGATACTCTGAAGAAGTTCCTGGGAGAGCGGATGAGGACAGGGTATAAGGCTGTCTCTTTAGAGAAGAAAGGGAAGGGATATTCGGTATTGTTTTCGGACGGCTCCGCACTTGGCACTGATGCTGTTGTCATCGCCGCCCCGGCCTATTCTGCCTCTGAGATTCTAAGGGGCGTTGATGCGAGGCTGGCAAGCCTCATTGCGGGAATTCCGTATCCTTCGCTTTCGGTGGTCTGCTTCGGCTATAAGAAGTCCAGGATAGAATCTTCTCTCGACGGGTTCGGTTATCTGATACCTTCGCGGGAGAAAAGGAGAATACTCGGTACTCTCTGGGACTCCAGCATCTTCCCCAACAGGGCGCCTGAAGGATATGTGCTGTTAAGGAGCATGGTAGGAGGCGCAAGGGCTTCCGCGCTCGCTATGGAAGATGACACGAAGATAATCGACTCGGTGAGGGCTGAGATAGCCGAAATCATGGGCATCCGTGCAACGCCTGATTTTGTCAGAGTATTCAGGCATGAGATGGCAATCCCCCAGTATATTATCGGCCATTCCGAAAGGCTGAAAGATATCGATTCGGCGTTGTCAAAGCACAAGAGTCTGTATCTCGCGGGCAACGCCTACAGAGGGATAGGGGTGAACGACTGCATAGAGAATTCGTGGAAGCTTGCATCTGCAATTGGAGAGGAATTTTTATGAGGATACATCTTTTTTGTGAAGGAGAAGAGACGGTATGAAGATTCTTAAGATTTTATTAGCAGTTGCAGCAGTTGCTTTTCTGCTTGCACAGAGCGCTTCGGCAGAAATGAAGTCAAAAAAATTCACGCAGGAGGAGATCAAAAAAATGGCAGACACCAGGGCTGTAATAGAAACGAAATTCGGCAATATCGAACTTAAGTTTTTCCCCGACGTTGCGCCCAACCACGTCAATAATTTTATTGAACTGGCCAAGAAGGGTTTTTACGACGGCACCATCTTTCACCGGGTGATACCCGGATTCATGATCCAGGGCGGCGACCCGAATTCCAGGAACGCCAATAAGGCCGCTCATGGCACCGGCGGGCCCGGATATACTGTGAAGGCGGAATTTAATGACAAGCCTCACAAACGCGGCACCCTATCGATGGCCAGGGCCGCGGACCCCAACAGCGCAGGCTCGCAGTTTTTCATATGCGTTGCGGACGCGCCCTTTTTGGATAAACAATACACGGTTTTCGGGGAGGTTGTTTCAGGAATGGATGCGGTCGACAAGATCGTCAGCCAGCCCAGGGACCCAAGGGACAACCCTAACGAACGCATAGAAATGAAGGTCAAGATTATCGAGAAGAAGTAGGGGCGATTTTATCCTGTTTGAAATTGATAATTTTATGGGAAAGGTATATTCTATAAGCAGACAACGCATGCAGAGAAAGACGATAACCTTCTCAGAATTGCCTTTACCTTTGACGAAAGACGCGTGTCCTTTCTTTTTTTACCTCTCGAATCGAACACAAAGATCAGGGCGGCCGACGCCCAGGGTTCTAATAAATTTTTATCAGGGAGGAGAATAATTTGAAAGAGCAGGAGATAATCGAGCACCTGAAAAAAGAGAGCGAGGAGTTCAGGAAGATTTTAGATGAACATCATGGTCTTGACGCAACGCTTGCCGAGATCGACCGGAAGGTCTACCTTACCCCTGAAGAGGAGGTTGAGAGGAAGAAACTCCAGAAACAAAAACTTGTGAAGAAGGACAAGATGGCCGAGTTAATCAGGGACTTCAAAAAGACCCACCCGGTAGGCTGAGGTAACAAAGGCCGCCTTAGCAACAGCATTCATAGCACCGACGAGGCAGGGGGCGATATTAGAATCGCCCCCTGCTTATTACGACCCCGGATTTACTTAACGTTTCATCATCATAATCAAGGAGAGGTGTGGTATGAGAAGCAAGACAATAAAAGAAGGTCTTGAACGTATGCCCCATCGGGCATTGCTTTATGCCACAGGGCTTCCCAGGACTGAAATCGGAAAGCCCTTTATTGGAGTCGCTACGAGTTTTACCGATTTGATACCGGGTCATACCGGCATGAGGGACCTGGAAAGGTTCATCGAAAAGGGCGTGCATACAGGAGGAGGATATCCGTTTTTTTTCGGCGTGCCGGGCATTTGTGACGGCATAGCCATGGGCCATGGGGGAATGCATTATTCCCTCGCTTCTCGGGAACTCATCGCCGATATGGTGGAGACAGTCGCAGAGGCGCACAGGCTTGACGGGCTTGTGCTTCTTACTAACTGTGACAAGATTACGCCTGGTATGCTCATGGCGGCGGGGAGGATCAATATACCTTCTATCGTTGTGACAGCCGGTCCGATGATTTCGGGTCATTACAGGGGCCGGAGGCTGAATCTCACAAGCGATACATTCGAGGCTGTGGGCAAATTTAAAAAGGGGCTCATCAGGAATGAGGA
>JBAIXS010000279.1:0-1650 GCA_037916395.1 Candidatus Sulfobium mesophilum | reverse complement strand
ATGATTTGTAACAGGATTCCAACCTTGAGACTACGCAATTCTTCCAGTGCTGGTTTCTCTACCCGGCTATAACTGACTTTCATAGCGGCTAACCCCCTCTTTCTATCCGTTTCCGGGAATTTACTCTGCGCACATTAAAAAATGATTAAGAATCCATTAAATTTTCTTAATGAACGAAAGGGGGTATGGTTGATTTCCCGACTAATCGACGGTTATCACATGTCGCAACTTCATGAAGAGTACGACCAGAAACAAATCAAGTTTGATCTCCCACTTTTTTCCTGAACTGGCTGAACACGCTCCTAAGGGGGGCAGCCACAAAGTCTTTTTTCTACATGAGCTCGATTATCACATTATCGGAGCCCTAGTATTAGTAAGCCATTTTTTTTTCCCACAGTGTCCCGCTATATTGCAGTATGATTTGTTGATATTGACCCAATATGTGTGATACAGGGGCATAATATATCACGGGAGGCGTTTGCCAACCAAGATAATTCGAGTACTTCTTAACTGCTTGAAGCATGAAATCGATGCCGTAACTCTTGCTTCACCTCGGAAACTTCCTTTTGGTAATGCTCTTTTGACTACTTTTTGCTGACTCCATCGATGCCACTCCTCTCGTTAACCTCAACTTGGAGTGCCACCCTAATTCCTCCAATCCTTGGTATCATAAACTGGTCGTTATCGCAAAAAAAAGAAAGAAAACGCTTTGTCCTGCAACCCGCTATACCGGATCGCGAAAACATTTCAGTATTCCCGATTTGCGGCGGGGGCGGCCTATAAAAAGGAACCCTTAATAATAGAACCGCCCCATGCCTCAGCCGCTGGCGTTCGAAAGACCAAACCAGAACTCGGTCAGTCCGTCAGCACCCTTCATGAGCCGCACCTCTGCGGCAGTAGCTGCTACGGCCGATGGTTCGTCTCGGCGTATGCCTACTCTTGCAAAATACTCAGCGAGCCGCTGTTGTTGAACACCTTCACTTGTTCTACGGTGAGGATGCCTGGTCCCACGCAATAGGCGGTGCTCGCATCGCCCTTAGTTCCGGCCCCAATTACCTTCCACGTCGCTGTGACCGTGTGGGGCTTTCCAAGTCCAACCGGAATCACGAAGTCGAAGCTGTGCGCCGACAACGTGCTCAAGATCAACTCGAAGTCGCACAATGGGTTGGCCACTCCGGCCACCTGGTTGCAGAGGCCAGCCCCCGCACCGCCGGTAGGGTTGATGCAGGTCTGACCCACGGCACAGTCGGCGGTCGTGGTGCAGGTTGTGGCGGTCGGCACCACGCAGACCCCGCCGCCGGTGAGGCCGGTCGGATTTAAGCAGGTAGCGCCGGTTAACCCCGCCGTTGCGCAGTCAGCGCTTGTCGTGCAGACAACGGTGTTACATGCGGCGATCTGCGAGAATAATTGAGAACTGATCTGCTGAAATCGCTGGTCGTAGACTACACAGCTCTTGGGCAGTACTCCGTCGCCGCTGCCATCGACTTCCACACAGAATTCAATTCCGACATCGGCCGTTGCGGTTGAAACCGTTGTATCGATCTTCGTCCGCGTGAAAAGGCCGGTGACCGCGCTTGGCGTGATTTTCAACGTCACGCCGTTTCCATTCGAGGTCGAGATGAGGGCGCTCCAGACGGTTATTCCGGTGCC
>JBAIXS010000278.1:0-4154 GCA_037916395.1 Candidatus Sulfobium mesophilum | reverse complement strand
ACTCCGTTCAACTTGCATGTGTTAGGCACGCCGCCAGCGTTCGTTCTGAGCCAGGATCAAACTCTCATTTGATTTCTGGTTACTCAAAAATTTCGATGGAATTGTCAGGTATGCTACGCACCTTTTCTAGTTTTCAAAGAACGAGTAAGTACTATACCCCAATGAAATATTATTTGTCAAGAAAAGCGGAGGAAGAGAAAAAAATAATTCATTCAGGGCCAATAGACCCGCCAAATATATATTGCTAAAATAACATTTTCGGCCGTTTTCGTGTAAAATTAATAAAAAAAACGGCAGTTTGGAGATATATGAAGCAAAAAAAACCCAATTTAATTCCAGAGGAGTCACGCAAGGTCCTTCGAAAGGAATTCGCTCAACTTATTGATGATATAAAAATAATTGTATTCACAGATGATAAGGCAAACAAGCCTTTTAATGAATACTCGGTAAACCTGCTAAGCGAACTTGCCGAGATCACTCCAAAGATTAAGCCTTCGTTCGAAAAAATCACAGATGACACGAGTCAAAAATATGGCGTTTCCAGGACGCCAACTATTCTTGTTCAGCCCGATAGATATAACATACGTTTTACAGGGGCGCCGGCCGGCGAGGAGACTCGCACATTGCTTTTATCTATTATTATGGCATCAACCGGAAGCACGATATTTTCAGAGCAGTCGAATGAAAGATTAGCTGACCTTAAAGAGAAACGAGCAATTAAGGTGTTTGTGAGTCCCACTTGTCCTTATTGCCCGCAACAGGCGGCGCTTGCAATTTCCGCTGCTATCAGTAAGCCCGGGCTGGTATCAGCGGAGATGGTTGAAATTTATGAAAACAGGGACCTTGCGTCTCAATACGGAGTAGTCTCCGTTCCTCAGACTTTCGTAAACGATCAGCTTGTCGCGCCCGGACTTCAACCCGACGAAGTATTTGTTGAGGAAGTTATAACCGCCGCGCCTGTTGCGGTCCAGGCAGCCGAGCTTCATGAGGGCACCGAGAAAGACCTCGTAATTATAGGTGCAGGGCCTGCGGGACTGACCGCCGCGATTTATGCCGAACGAAGCGGCCTCAAATCAATCGTTTTGGAAAAAGCCAATATCGGCGGACAAGTTGCTGTCACACCCGTGGTGGAAAATTATCCGGCCTTTACACGCATAGGGGGCAAAACCCTGATGGACATGATGGCACAACAGGCCATCAACTATACTGATATTCACGACGGTGAAGAGGTTTTAGACATAGTTAATAAGGACGGCGGCTTCGAAGTGGTCACGAACAAGGCCAGATATTCCGCTAAGGCTGTATTGATCGCAGCGGGCGTCGAGAGCAAAAAACTGGACGTGCCTGGAGAGCAAAAGTATCAGGGGAGAGGGGTGAGCTACTGTGCTGCCTGCGACGGATACTTTTTCAAGGACGGCAAGAAGGTCATTGTTGTCGGCGGAGGGAACACCGCAGCTACCGAAGCGCTTTACCTTAAGAACATCGGAGTCGATGTCACAGTCGTCCACCGGAGAGATAAGCTTAGGGCCGAACAAATTCTTCAGCAAAGCCTTGAGGAAAACAAGATACCTATAATTTGGAATTCAGTCGTCTCTGAGATAAATGGAGAAAAACTCGTCACACATGTGGCACTGAAAAACCTCATAGACAAATCCGTCAGCACCCTAAATGTCGACGGAGTTTTCGTTGCTATCGGATACGTGCCTAATAACGAGCTTGCCAGGAAATTGGGGGTCGATACGGATGAAGAAGGTTATGTAAAGGTGGATCATGCACACAGAACCAATGTTCCGGGCATTTACGCTGCCGGAGATATTACGGGCGGCTTTAAGCAAATAGTAACGGCAGTGGGACAGGGTGCCTCTGCGGCCATGTCAATATTTGAAGATATCTCACATCCGTACTGGATAAATAAAAAAGAATGAAATAACTGGCAGATAAGACGCCGCTTTAGATGCTGATTGACCTTTAGTATTATGTCCGCTGAAGCGAAAGGTCGCGGGTCTTCTTCTCGATCTTGAATTGTTCGATTTCGCAGTCAACTGCCGGGGTAACATTAATTCTCAGACCTTCGCCGATTCCGCTGATCACTCTTACATCAACCTTTTCGAGCTTTCTGCCGTCCGAGTAGCGCGCGCAAAGTGCCGCGGCGGTCATGATAGCCTGTTCATCAGTCCTTCCCATAAGCAATGCCAAAGGACTTCCATGCCCAAGGACTCTCATCAGCGGGCTCTTCTCATCGGCAAGCTTGAGGATAGCATCATTTTCGGAATGGTCCCGTCCTACAATCACCTTGCAACCCGGAGATATCCTGAAATGCCTGCCAATCCTCAGCATATGGAGATCGAGAGAAGAAGGATCGGGCCTGTGATTGAGAAGTTCCCTCAGCCGGTATGCGTAATTCGGCTCTGTCAAAAGACATCCTCCCGCGGGAGCCGGATATTCAGTCAGGCCGAATTCTTCAGCAAGCGCCATTTGGGGCTTTCTTGAACGGCCGCCAAAATCATATAGCTGTTCCCTGCTTACTATTCCCTGCTCTTCAGGAATCGTAGGTTTCAGCAATTTCGCGCTCAATGGCCTCAGCACAAAACCTTTCAGCGAAGCTTCTCTGTCTATGATGTTCAGCGAATCCCGCCTCTGACTCATCGGCCTCTGGCCGAGCACTTCTCCTGTAATGATAAATTCAGCACCGGTCATTTCCATGAACTCCTTTGCCTCCCTCAGCATAAGGATTCTGCAGTCAACGCAGGGATTCATGTTCTTGCCGTGGCCAAATTTGGGGTTCTTCACAATGTCCAGGAATTTCCCGGACAGATGACTCATCTTGACTTCAAATCCGAATTTTTCTGCCGCAGCAAAGGGATTCTTAGAGCATGACGACCTGTCAGAGACATCACAGCCGAAGTGATTCATAAACGTGACCGCCTTCACATCGATGCCCTGCCGCAGGACAGCAAGGATCGCAAGTGTGCTGTCAAGCCCCCCGGAATATAAAGCGACAGCCCGATGTTTTTTCACGCTATACCCTGTGCCATGTTCGATGCAGTTATTGAAATGATTCGATTATCTGCTCAGGTGAGGCTACTGCCGTGCCTACTTCCCCCACCACGACTCCTGCAGCATGATTAGCGATGACAGCGGCCTCCTTCATGCTGGCGCCACAAATATAGGCCAGCGTGAAGGCCGAGATAACCGTATCTCCGGCGCCTGTAACATCATATACCTTCCGGGCGACAGTTGGAATATGAGTAGTTCCCCTTCCTTCAAACAGACTCATCCCCTGTTCGCCGCGCGTTATCAATACAGATGCACATCCGAGTTTTCTCATAAGTGTCTGCCCGGCCCGAAGTAGGGTTTTATCGTCCCGGATCTCAATGCCTGCGCCGCTTGAGGCCTCTATAATATTGGGCGTTATTAGCGATACTCCTTTATACATATCGAAATGACCAATCTTGGGGTCCACGGCAACAAACAAGCCGGCTCCTCTCCCTGTTCTTTTGGATTTTCTTTTAATCTCCAAAATGCCACTTATCAGATTTCTGGACACCATGCCTTTCTTATAATCGGATACTATGAGAGCATTGCAATCAGAGCTCGCAGCTTTTATATGTTCCATGATCCCCCTTAGTATTGCGCCGCCCACGTACTGACTATCCTCACGGTCAAACCTTACGACCTGCTGGTTATGGGCTATGACCCTTGTCTTGACGGTCGTCGGTCTGTTTTCGATAAAGATACCGCTACAGTCCACCCCTTTCTGCGAAAGCATGTCCAATAGCGTTTTGCCCGCGATGTCCTTTCCGCTGACGCCGATGACAGCTGCCTTTCCCCCCATCGCGACAATATTATGAGCCACATTGGCGGCGCCTCCGAGCATAAAGCTCTCCCTTGTTACCTCCACTACCGGAACAGGCGCTTCAGGGGATATCCGGCGGACATTACCCCATATATAATGGTCGAGGATAAGATCGCCTACGACGAGAATGCACCCTGCCTCAAATTTCTCTAATATTTTCCTATAATTCATTTCCTACTATAACCAAATGGAATTCAAAATTCAAAATTGCGAAAAAAAAGGCGGGCCGTTGGACCCGCCTTTTGAGAAGCTTGTTCTCTTTCTAAGATTAGAAGCTGAGTGTCAGTGTGTGTCTCAG